>CAZLDA010000203.1:0-7032 GCA_964557875.1 uncultured Pseudomonadales bacterium
AGACGCTTCGTACAGGGGGCTTCGGCCCCCTTCTTTTTTGGATCATCGGAAAAAATTTCGAAATTACCTAATCAAAATGCGGAAATATGCGCGAGGTTTAGCTAGAGTTCGCCCCAGCCATTGAATCGCACCTCCTCCCAAGATCAGCGGTTCGCTGGTAAGGCTCCGACGGGCTTTTATCTCCCGCCCGTCGGAGCCGACTCTCTCTCCGCCCGGTCCGCTAACTCAACACGTTGACGATCAGCCGGCGCTCGCCGCGATGATGTCGGTGCTCCCACAGATAGATCCCCTGCCACACACCCAGCGCAAGTGAGCCGCCCATGATCGGCACCGATAGGCTGACCGCAGTCAACGCACCTTTGATGTGCGCCGGCATGTCGTCGGGACCTTCGGCGGTGTGGGTGTAAAGCGGATCGAGTTCTGGCACCAGCCGGTCGAGCCAGCGTTCGAGATCCGCACGAACGGCCGGATCGGCGTTCTCCTGAATGATCAAGCTGGCAGAGGTATGGCGGATGAAAACCGTTGCAAGACCGTCGGTTATCCCTGCTTCGCGTACCCTTTCGGCCACTTTGTGCGTGACTTCATAGAGTCCCTGACCGTGAACCGATACCGTCAATTCGAAGTTCATGGACTCGCACCGACCCGGGTTTGGCGGAGCACCGCGCAAGAGCGGGCGAGGATAACGGAACTCCCCTAAGGACGCACAATGGACGCGTTGGCAGCACCGCGGCAGCTCGATCAGCCCGTTGCGACCGCGGTGACGATCATCACCCTGCTCGCCGGCGCGACCGTCTCTGTTGTGACCTCGGGTCACGAAGTCGCTGCGTCCATGTTCCTGTTTGCCATGCTGGTCGCCAGCCGCACCAATCGTCGCGGTCTGGTCATCGGCAGCGCGCTCTTCGCCACCCTGTCGCATCTGCTGCCCACCCTGTTCGACGCCGGTATCTGGCAGAACTCCACGGCGCTGCTGCATGTCGCCGCGAGCCAACTGTTGTGGGCGACGCTCTACTGGATGAGCGCGGCACTACTGATCTGGGATCCGCGCCACCGCAACCTCAACATCGCGCAGATTCACGAAGCGTTCGCCCACGCACCCGCCGCAATGGCGTTGCTCGATACGAACGCCACAATCGTGCACGCCAACTCGGCGTTCACGGATCTGATGGGCAAGGGCGACGAGCCCATGGTCGGAAGCCGGCTCGATCAACTGATCGACGAGAAGATCTGGGACGAAATCCGCACGCAGCGAAACGAGCTGATGGCGCAGGAGAACGCCCACATCCGTTTCGAACGCGACTTCGTCCGGCGCGACGGACGCAAGGTGTGGGCGTCGGTGTACGCGCGGATGCTGCGCGACTCCTCCGGCGCGGCGCGCTTCGCCGTATTGCAGGTACTCGACCTCACCGAACAGCGTCGCGCCCAACGCGCGCTGGCCATCAGCGAGTCGCGCTTCCGCGGCATCATCGAGAACACCGGCGAAGTCACATTGGTGATCGATCTCGAAGGTCGCATCAGCTACGCCAACCCGAAGGCCTACGAAGTATTCGGTGCATCGGCCACGTCGTTGATCGGTGCCAAGCCGCTGCCGTTCATCCACTCCGTCGATCGCAACGAATTCGGTCGCGCACTCGCCCGCACCAACACACGTCCGCGCGAGACGTTCCGCCTCACCGACATCCGCCTGCAGGCGAACGACGTCTACCTCGACGTGCAGTTCACCGGGCTCGGAGATGCGCCAGGCATTTCGGGCACTGTCATGACGGCCCGGATCACCACCGAGCAGGTGAAGGCCGAGAAGCAGCTGCGCCTCTCCGAATCGAAGTTCTCGACGATCTTCCACTCGAGCCCCGACGCCGTGCTGATCCTGCGCAACTCCGACAGCACCATCGTCGACTTCAACACCGGCTTTACCCGGCTGCTCGGTTACACCCGCGAAGAGGCCATCGGCACGCGCGAGCCCGATCTGAAGATCTGGGGCAATCCGCTCGACCGCGAACGGGTCCAGGCGGAACTCGAAGCTCAGTACGAATGCCTCGATTACGAAACCGAGCTCGTCGCGAAGAACGGCGAAGTGCTACAGACGGAAATCTCGGTTCGCTTTTTCGAGCTCGACGGCGAGCTGTGCGTGTTGTGCATCGGTCGCGACATCACCAAACGCCGCCTCGCAGAAGCTGCACTGAAGGAAAGCGAAGAGAAGTTTGCACGGATCTTCACCGGCAGCCCGGACGGCATCGTCATCATCAGCCTCGCCGACAGCCGCATTCTCGACATCAACGACGCCTTTGCGGTGTCGTCAGGGTTCAGTTACGAAGAGATCGTCGGACATCGCGTCACCGACCTGCCGGTCTTCGACGACACCGAGCAATTGAAACGCTCGATCGAGCTCGTCGAAAAGGAAGGCAGCCTGCAGAACTTCGAACTGACGTTCCGCACGAAGCACGGCGAGTTGATCCCCGCGCTCGTGTCGGCGACGGTGGTGGAACTCGAGGGCGAGAAGAGCCTGGTCTGCATCGCGAAGGACAATCGTGCACAACGCGACACCGAAGCGAAGTTGCGCAGCAGCGAAGAGCGCTTCCGCGGCGCGTTCGAGAACGCACCGATCGGCATGCTGCTCACCGACACCGACGGCTACATCTTCCAGGCGAACAACTTCGCCGTAAAAGCCCTGGCCTATCCCGAAGCGGAGATGGTCGGCAGCCACATCAGTCGGCTCGTACCCGCGCCGGAGCGGCAGAGCCTGAAGGAAACGTTCGACCGCCTGTTGTACCGCTCGGGCAACGTGTTCCGTTCAGAGCGTCGCATGCTGTGCAAAGACAGCATGGAAATCTGGACGAACTTCCACGTCGTGCTGCAGCGATCCGAAACAGGATCGCCGCTGTATTTCATCGTGCAGCTCGCCGACATCTCCGAGATGAAGCGCAACCGCGAACAGATGGAACGTATGGCGTTCTACGACACGCTGACGGATCTGGCCAACCGCCGCCTGTTCGGCGATCGCCTCGAACAAGCCATCGCGCACGCGCAACGCACCGGCACGTACGCGGCGCTCCTGTATCTCGATCTCGACCAGTTCAAGCGCGTAAACGACACGCTAGGACATGAAGCCGGCGACGAGCTTCTGCGCGAAGTGGCCCGACGCCTGAGCCATTGCGTGCGCGCGGAAGACACCGTTGCGCGACCCGGCGGAGACGAATTTACGATTCTGCTCTACGACATCTCGTCGCCGGGAGACGCGGGCGCCGTGGCCGAGAAAATTCTCGCGCGCCTGCGCGCGCCCATCACGATCTCGGGTCATCACCTCGTGGTGACCACCAGCATCGGCATCACCATCATCCCGAGCGACTCGGTGCAGCCGAACATCCTCACCAAGAATGCTGACCTCGCGATGTATCGCGCAAAAGAACGCGGTCGCAACAACTACCAGTATTTCGCCGAGGAGATGAACACCAAGGCGCAGAGCCGTTTGCGCACCGAAAACGAACTGCGCCAGGCGCTCGAATCGAACCAGTTCGAACTGTTCTATCAACCGAAAGTGCGATTGGCCGACCAGCGCATCACCGGCGTGGAAGCGTTGATCCGTTGGCAACATCCGGAGCGGGGCCTGTTGTCGCCCGACAAGTTCATCAGCGTCGCGGAAGAAACCGGTGTCATCGTCGGCATCGGCGCGTGGGTGATCCAACATGCGTGCATTGCCGCGCGCGACCTCACGGCGCAAACCGGTGCGCCGATTCAAGTGGCCGTGAACATTTCGACGCGCCAGTTCCACGACCCGAATCTGGTCAACACCGTACGCCGTTGCATCCGCGAATCAGGCATCGATCCCGCGCAGCTCGAAGTGGAAATCACCGAAACGATGTTGATGGACGATGCGGAAGCGGCCGCCTTCACGGTGGAGCGGCTTCACGAACTCGGCTTCAAGATCGCGATCGACGACTTCGGTACCGGCTATTCGTCGCTGAACTACCTGAAGCGCTTCCCCATCGACACGGTGAAGATCGATCGCTCGTTCGTGATGGACATCCCGAGCAACGCCGACGACATGGCGATCACCGCCGCAGTGATTTCCATGGCGCACCGGCTGAGCCTCGTCGTCGTCGCCGAAGGCGTAGAAACCGTCGAACAGCTGAAATTCCTCAGCGATCACGACTGCGAATACGGCCAGGGCTACTACTTCTCGAAGCCCCTGCCGTTCGCGGAAATCCAGCGTTTCTTCGATCCGAACGTCGCGCTGCTGCGCTCGCCGCGCAAGCGACCGTCGCAACCCTCGCAGTAGAAACACGCCTCTTCGGATTCATCGCCACGTATGATGACCCGAATCGTTTCGGGGGATCAGCATGGGGCGCTACTACGAAGACTTCACCGTCGGCGACACATACAAACACTGGCCCGGCCGCACCATCACCGCGGCCGACAACACGTGGTTCACGCTGCTCACGATGAACCAGCATCCCATCCATTTCGACGAGGCGTATGCCGCCCGGTCCGAGTTCGGTAAGCCGCTCGTCAACAGCGCGTTCACGCTCGCAGTGGTAGTGGGTATGAGCGTTGCCGACGTCAGCCAGTTCGCGGTCGCCAATCTCGGCTGGACCGACATCGTGCTGCCGGCGCCGGTCTTCAACGGCGACACGCTTTATGCTGAATCCACCGTGCTCGAGAAGCGCGAGTCCAAATCGCGTGCAACGCAGGGCATCGTCACGGTGTCCACGCGCGGCTGGAAGCAGGACGGCACCACGGTGATGACATTCAAACGCTCCGCGCTCATTCCGAAACGCGGGCATGGCATCGAGGAAGCCCGATGAACTCGGATTCGACACGGTTCAAGACGCAGATCGAGGAACGATCTCGCGAGGCCGCACAATGACCACCCCGGGCGCGCTGACCGGCATACGCGTCATCGACTGCACTCACGTCATCGCGGGCGCGTATTGCTCGATGTTGCTCGCCGACCTCGGCGCCGACGTCATCAAAATTGAACCGCTCGACGGCGAGGCCGGCCGCGAAGCAGAAGTCGGTCCATTCAAGGCATTCGACTTCATCAATCGCAACAAGCGCGCGATTGCCGTGAACCTGCAACACGCAGACGGCGCCACTCTGGTGCGCTCGTTGGCGACGACGGCCGACGTGTTCGTAGAGAATTTCAGGCCCGGCGCGCTCGATCGCCTCGGGCTCGGTTACGACGCGCTGCGCGCGCTCAATCCGCGCCTGATCTACTGCTCGATCTCCGGCTTCGGTCACAGCGGGCCTTATCGCGATCGCGGCGGCTTCGACCTCGTCGCGCAGGCGATGGGCGGAATCATGAGTCTTACCGGCGAGAAAGACGGTGTGCGCCCGGTAGCCGCGGGCGTGCCGTTCTGTGACTTCAGCGCCGGCGCATTTGGCGCACTCGGCACACTCGCAGCGTTGAATCACCGCCACGTCACCGGCATCGGCCAACACGTCGAAGCAACGCTGCTCGAATCCGGGATGGCGCACGCGGTGTGGGAATCCGGCATCTACACCACCACCGGTAAAATCCCGGGCCGCGTCGGTTCCGCACATCGACTCGCGGCGCCATACGAAGCGTTCGCGACGGCTGATGGCTTCATCGTGGTCGGAGTGGCCACGCAGAAAATCTGGACGAAGTTCTGCATTGCGCTCGGCCTAGAGACACTCGAAATCGATCCGCGATTTGCCTCTGAGATCGGCCGCATAGAAAACCGGGAGGCGTTGAAAGTACTGATCGAAGACGTGCTCACAACCAACTCGTCGCGACACTGGCTCGACGGCCTGCTCGCCGAAGGCGTGCCGTGCGGGCCGATCAACGACATTGCGCAAGCGGTTGAAGATCCGCACGTGATCGCGCGGGGACTCATCGCCGACATCGACGGTACGCGTTACACACGCGCGCCGATCACGCTGTCGGACACGCCGGTGGCTTTGCGCCGCGGCGCTGCCAGAGTGGGTGAACACACGCGCGAGGTTCTGCGCGAAGCGGGAATCGCCGAAGAACGCATCGGCGAGCTCGAACGCTCCGGCGTAGTGAAATCGTCAGCGGAGCGCCCGCATGGGTAAAAGGACGACGGATGGTGGTTCTCGGCACCGGCGGATCGGGGCTCACTGCCGCGATTTCGGCGCACGACGCCGGCGCGAAAGTAAGTGTGTCGAGCACGTTCGCGTTCACGTCGGTCCGATGCTGCGCAGCCGCGCCGGCGACGAATGGCCGCCCGCGATCGTGACGTTACTCCGCTGGGTCGCATAGGTGAGCCCGCCGAGGTCGCGAACGCGATTCTATTTCTGTGCAGCGGCGAAGCGAGCTATATCTCCGGCGCCACATTGCCGGTGGACGGCGGGTTTCTCGCGCGTTAGCGCAAGGCCTTCGCGCCCCGATCCGCTCGTTAGTCGGTCACGTACGCGACGAACGAGGCGGACACCGCCGGCGCGTCGCCGCGGTGCGTATGTCGTGCGGGCCGCGACTCGGGATCGGGGAACTTCTCTACCCAGGGCTTCTCCAGCGCGGCGCGCCCATTCACCGGGTCCGGCATCCAGAATTCCATCTTCGCGACGTGGCGCCATTCGGCGCCCGCGGATTCGAGCGTCTCACCGACGTGACGAAAGACATTCGCAACCTGCGCTTCGATCGTGCTCGGCACGTTGCGCGTACCGGGATCGAATGACGCGATCACGCTCGACACAACGAGCGGGCCGATCCGAGTGGCCACCGGGATCGCCATCAAATGGCTCAACCCTTCGATGTGAATGCTCTTGCGCGCAGCCATTTCAATTCCCCTTCTTTCGAGCGGCCGACCACGCTTCGAAGTCGGCCATCCGCTCTTTCGACAACGGAAACAACCCGATCGTGGATTCGCCGGCAGCAACGCGTTCCAGCGCGAACCGTTCCCGCTCTTCCTGCACCAGCGCGTCGCGAACCACTTCTGCGACCAGTGCGATCGGAATGACCACCGCGCCCTCCCCGTCACCCACGATCACGTCCCCCGGCACAACGAACACGCCCGCACAGGTCACCGGTTCGTCGACCGAGAACGGCATGTGTTG
>CAZLDA010000204.1:0-7027 GCA_964557875.1 uncultured Pseudomonadales bacterium
TTCCAGGACGCAACTGCCAATCCGTATCTGGCGTTTGCGGCAATGATGATGGCCGGCCTCGACGGCATCAAAAACAAAATCCACCCCGGCGATCCGTTCGACAAGGATCTGTACGACCTGGAGCCTGAGGAACTCGAAGGCGTTCCGACCGTGGCGTCGTCGCTGGAACAAGCGCTCGATAGCCTGAGCGCGGACCGCGACTACCTCAAGGCCGGCGGCGTCTTCAGCGACGACACGATCGACTCGTACATCGAACTGAAGCGTCAGGACGTCTCGTACGTGAACATGACGACGCACCCTGCGGAATTCGAGCTGTACTACAGCGTCTAACACGCACGTTTGAGGACGTGTCTGATCAGCGCGTCTGATCTCGACCGCGTCACGAAACCCCGAGTCGCTTACGGACTCGGGGTTTTTTTATGCACGACGCCAACGCATATTTACGCACCTGATTTACTTCGCGCAGGCTTCTAGATGTATCCCCGACTGGCTCGCCGACTGGCCTCTATCCTGCTTCTCGCCGGCCTCTCTCCCGTTGCGCTAGGAGAGATTTACAAAACCGTGGATGCGAACGGCAACGTCGTCTTCACCGACATCGCGCCGGTCGATCGCTCCGGCCAGCCTGCTGCGCAGCCCATAACCGTCGATCCCGTCAATTCCTATGAACCGCCGCCGGCGCCGGTGGCGCAGCAAGGCGATGCGCCGCCCTCCTCGGACGAGGCGGGTTACTACGAACAGGTCGAGGTCATCTCCCCGGCGGAAGACGAGACCATTCGCGACAACTCCGGCAACGTCCAGATCCAGATCGCCGTCTCGCCCCGACTCCGCGGAGACCATCGCCTCATGCTGATACTCGATGGCGCCGACATAGGACTCGAAGCGGTCAACGGTGTCTTCGAGCTATCCAACGTCGACCGCGGTACACACACGGCCGCCGGTCGCGTGCTCGACCGGCAAGGCAACACCGTCGTCGAGAGCAGCCCGGTCACGTTCAATCTGATGCGCGTCGCACTCGGCCCCGAGAACGCCACGCCAACCCCGCATTGAGGCGGCCGCGACTCCGCCCGGTTTGACCCGGAGCGTCCCTCCGCACAAATTTAGTGCATCATCGTCTACCCGAGACGTCGCATGGGCTAGACGAGGGCACGGAGTTGGGGTGTCTGACCGCCGTGTGAGCAGTCACTACGCCGCATCTCACACCGTTGTGCGTTTGGTTCGATAATTGCAATCACATCCGGCGAGAGACGACCTGTCGCGCGCTCCGCTAATTCTTTGCACCAATACGGAACCTATAACCGTCGCATGCGTTCGCCCGACTACATCCTCGATCAGCAAACGACCGCAGTCATGGCGGTGTCGGCCGATCTCGAGATCCTCTACCTCAACCAGGCGGCCGAAGCGCTGGTAGAGGCGAGCGGACACCGTCTACTCGGCGAGCCTTTGGTGCGTGTGTTCAGCGATCCGGCGACACCGCCTGCCACATTCAAAGAGGCGCTGACGGGCGGACAGGCATTCACCAAACGCGGCGCGACTGTACGGATCAACTCCGGCTCGACGGTGTCGGTCGATTTCACCGTTACCCCGATGCTCGATCGATCCCCGCCCGAGTTGCTCATCGAAATCCAACCGCTGGATCGCCTGTTGCGCATCAACCGCGACGATCACCACGTGTCGGTGCAGGCGACCACGCGCAAACTCGTTCGCGGACTCGCCCACGAAATCAAGAATCCGTTAGGCGGTATTCGCGGCGCGGCTCAACTGCTGCAACGCGAGCTCGAAACGGAGCGTCAGCGCGACTACACGCGGATCATCATCGAAGAAGCGGATCGGCTGCGAAATCTGGTCGACCGGATGCTCGGGCCCAGCCAACTCCCGCGGCTGGTTCCCGTGAACGTTCACCAGGCGCTCGAGCGCGTGGTGCAACTGCTGCAGGCGGAGGCGCCGGGTCAGATCAAGTTCATTCGCGACTACGATCCGAGCCTTCCCGAAGTCGAGGCTGATCTCGAGCAGTTGATTCAGGCGCTGCTGAACATCGTGCGTAACGCGCAGCAGGCATTAGAAAACACCCCGTCGCCGGTGATTCGCCTTACGAGCCGCATCATTCGGCAATTCACGATCGGCACGAAGCGACATCGCCAGGTCTTGCGCATCGACATCGCCGACAACGGACCTGGCATTCCGCCCGATCTGTTTGATCGCATGTACTACCCGATGATCAGCGGACGCGCTGACGGTTCCGGTCTGGGGCTGTCGATTGCGCAGAGCATCGTGAGTCAGCACGGCGGCCTGATCGAGTGTGAAACGAAACCGGGTTCGACCATTTTCAGCATCTATGTGCCTTTGGAGCAGCGGCATGGCAAGTAGCACCAGCAACGTATGGGTCATCGACGACGATCGCTCGATTCGATGGGTGCTCGAGCGCGCACTCGAGCAAGCCGGTATGACGACGATGACATTCGACAACGGCGACGCGATGTTGCAGCGACTGTCGCGTGAACAGCCGGACGTGATCATCAGCGACATTCGTATGCCCGGCATTGACGGCATCGCGTTGCTCGAGCGCGTGCACAACGATCTGCCGAAGCTGCCAGTCATCATCATGACGGCACACTCCGACCTCGAGAGCGCAGTGAGTTCGTACCAGAGCGGAGCCTTCGATTACCTGCCGAAGCCATTCGACGTCGACGACGCGATGGCAATGGTGCGTCGTGCCGTTACGCACGCGCACGAACAGAAGTCGGAGCAGGTTCCCGAAGAAGTGGGGCCGACCGAGATCATCGGACAAGCACCTGCGATGCAGGAAGTGTTTCGCGCCATAGGCCGGTTATCTCATTCGAACGTCACTGTACTGATCAACGGTGAATCAGGCAGCGGAAAGGAACTCGTCGCACGCGCATTGCATCGGCACAGCCCACGCGCAGCAGAGACGTTCATCGCGTTGAACATGGCCGCCATTCCCAAAGATCTCGTCGAAGCAGAGTTGTTCGGTCACGAGAAAGGCGCATTCACCGGCGCGGCACAACAGCGCGTCGGGCGATTCGAGCAGGCCGACGGCGGCACGCTGTTCCTGGACGAAATCGGCGACATGCCGCCCGATACGCAAACAAGGTTGTTGCGCGTGCTTGCCGACGGAGAGTTCTATCGCGTCGGCGGACACTCACCGGTGCGTGTGGACGTGCGCATCATCGCGGCCACGCACCAGAATCTGGAACGTCTCGTCGAACAGGGCTCGTTCCGAGAGGACCTTTTTCACCGCCTCAACGTCATCCGTATTCACCTGCCGCGTCTTACCGAACGTCGTGAAGACATCCCCCTGCTTGCCCGACATTTCCACAAAGCCGCAGCCGCCGAGCTCGGCGGCGAAACGAAGGTGCTGCGGCCCGAGACCGAACAATATCTGGCCGGTCTTCCGTGGCCGGGCAACGTGCGGCAACTGGAAAACACCTGTCGTTGGCTGACCGTCATGGCGTCGGGACGCGACGTTTATGTCGACGATCTGCCGCCGGAGCTGCGCGCCATCGAGAGTGCGGGCACTTCAACGAGTGACTGGGAGACAGCGCTCGGTCGTTGGGCGCACGAAGAACTCGCACGCATACAACCCGGCACGGGCATGCCGCTGCTCGATACGGCGGTGCCGCGCTTCGAACGTATCGTCATCGAAGCCGCGCTTGCACGCAGCGGCGGACGTCGCCGCGACGCCTCCGTGCTGCTCGGTTGGGGGCGTAACACGCTGACGCGCAAGATGAAGGAACTGAACATGAAGTCGGCCGGCGAATAGCCGGCTGGCAATATTGCCGGGAGCACCTAGCCTTCATGAATGGGCGCACGCTCCCGGTCGATCATTGCGCTGATGTTCTCGCTTGCGTTCGCCGCCGAGCCCGCCGGCGCATCGACCTATGAAGTCTCCACCGTTGCCTCGAACTGGATCGCGACGACCGGCCACACGGTAATTTCGACGTGGGCCGCAGGTGTCTGCCCCGACACGATCGGTGACGACAGCCTCTCTGCTCCGCTGGATCTCGGCTTTTCCTTTCGCCTCGGCGCAAACAGTTTCACGCAGCTGCGCGTGAATACGAATGGACGCGTGCAGTTCAATAACACCTATTGCAACTACGGATCCGCCGCCGCTGGTAACCCGCGCACGTACAGGAACCCGCTACCCGATGCGAATTTCAGCAACGTATTGCGCATATACGGCGCCGATCTGGACGAAGGCGCCGGAGGTACGATCACGTACGCGAGCACCGGCACTGCGCCGAATCGGATCTTCGTCGTCACCTGGAACAACGTTTCGGCGTGGCGCGAGGGTGGCGCGCAAAACCGCGGCGCGGGAACGTCGTACAACCTGCAGATTCAGCTGCACGAGAACGGTGACTTCTACTTCGTGTACGGCACCTCCGACGACATCAGCGAGCCCAGCAATACGGCTATGGGGCCTGCGCAGATCGGCTGGCAGATCGATGTCGCCGACTACGCCCTGATCCGCACCGGTTTACCGGCCAACGGCACCGCGTACCGTTTCACGCTCTCGCGCCCTTACGCTGAATACCGGATGGACGAAGGTTCGTGGAACGGCACTGCCGGGGAAGTTGGTGACTCGAGCGGCAATGGCCGAAACGGGTCGCGCGTTGCATCGCCCCTCAAGCCGGCTGTTGTGCAGACCATCGCCGCAGGCAAGGTCTGTCGCGCGATGGATGTGCCCGACAACGGCGGCAACGCACAGCTCGATGCCGTCAACTCAGGCGTAACCCCGGGCGCGGTAGGTTCGCTCGGCTCGATCGCGTTCTGGTGGCGCGCGCGCAGCAGCTGGAACGGTTCGGCAAACTATCTGTTCGACGCAACGACGCAAGCCAACAGACTTTTCTACCTCGGCAAGCGCAACAACAGCCGGCTGCGGTTCGAGATCACCGACAACGCGTCCACGCCGGTCACCGTGGCCGCGGAAACCGCCAATCAAAGCGTTGCCGCTAATACATGGAAACACATCGCGGTGACGTGGCGACTCGTCGCCGGAACGAATGCGACGACCCTGAAGATCTACCTCGACGGCGCCCTCGTTGCGACCGCAACCGGCACCACAAACGGTCAGTTCAACGCATCGCTCGGCACGCTGTACATCGGCGACAACCGCAGTTCCGCATCCAGCGGAATGACCGGCTCGCCAACGTCCGCAGACGGGACGATCGACGAATTTCGCATCTACCCCCGCATCCTCACCGCAGCCGACGTGGCGAGCGTAATGGCAGAAACACGCGCCACTTGCCCGTCGCTGGGTGCATCGCATTTCCTGCTCTCGCATAGCGGATACGGGATCAACTGCCGCATCGAACCGGTTACCGTTTACGCGCTCGACGGTCTCAACGGACTGGTCGGTACGTATTCAGGTGCTACCTCACTAACGACACAATCCGGGCGCGGTACGTGGAGTTTGATTTCGGGACATGGAACGCTGGCCGATTCGACACCCGACGATGGTCTGGCGAGCTATCAGTTCGTTCCCGCCGACGGCGGCCAGGCCGTGTTCGGCATCTACTACCCGGCTGGTGCTTCGCCAATCGACATCGACATCTATCAAACAGACGATCCGACCATTCACGACGACGGCAGCGAAGGACCGCTCGCGTTCAGCGCCAGCGGCTTCACGGTGACAGGAGGCGCATTGAGCAATCCGCCGCCCGTCGCCATCAACTCGCCCGTTGCAGCCCAAATCGCCGGGTCGACGTTCCCGGTGTATCTCACGGCCTATGGCCAAACCCCAACGGATCCGCAATGCGGCGTGATCGAGGCTTACACCGGATCGCACCAGCTTTCATTCTGGAACGATCACGTGAATCCATCGCCGGGCGTCATGAATGCAACTGTAAATGGTGTGGCAGTGGGATGGAGCGAAGCTGCGGCCACAGCGCAGAACATCATGTTCGCCCTCGGACAGGCTCAGCTTTCCATGAAGTACAAGGACGTCGGTTCGATTCGCTTGCAGATGAAGGACCCCACCGCTCTTCCCGGTGAGATACGCGGTTCGACCAACGCGTTCGTAGTGAAGCCCGCCAGTCTCGCGATCACACGTGTCGAAACACTGACCGGCGGTGCAAATCCCGGTGCAACGACCGCCGTCGGTCCGGCTTTCGTTGCGGCTGGTGCGCCGTTTCGCGTCGAGGTGGACGCGTTGGACTCGGAGGGTAGCCTCACCCCGAGTTTCGGAACCGAGACCCCACCCGAGGGCATTCGCATCGGCAGCTCTGCACTCGTCGTGCCGGCCGGCGGGCGTAACGGCAGCAGCGGTACGGGTACCCTCGGAGGCGCAACCGCATTTGCAGCAACTGCCACTCAAGGTCGGTTCCGCGACGATTCCGCAACCTTCGACGAAACCGGGATCATCCGCATCGTCGCGAGCGTCGCCGATGGCGACTATCTCGGCAGCGGCGCCGTCGACTCCACGCCCAGCGGAAACGTCGGCCGCTTTCCGCCGGCACTTTTCGCGCTCGTTGCAGGTAGCTCAGTAGTACCGGCATGCGCCGGGTTCACATACATGGATGACGCACGGCTAGGCGTCCATTATCGACTCGAGGCCCGCGAAACGAACGGTGGCATTACCCAGAACTACGACACAACGCTGCTGGGAACAAACGCCGTGGCGACGCTTGCCGCCGTTGCAGAGAACGACGACGCGGGCACCGATCTCGGGGCGCGCCTCAGCAATGTCGTCACGCCGTGGACGCTGGGAGCGGCCGCGTTCGATTCCACCACGGCGGCATTCCGCCGCAACTCAATACCCGAAGGTCCTTACGACGCTCTCGTCATCGGCATCCGTACCATCGATCCGTTGCACGACACGTCGCTCTCCGCGGCCAACATGAACGCAGCGACCACCGGCGACTGCGCCGCGACCAATAACTGCGATGCGGTGAAAATCGGATCGGCGATGAAGGTGCGATATGGGCGCTTCATGGTGAAACCGGCCTTCGGTCCGGAATCACTGCCGCTCAGCGTGTCGCTGGAAGCGCAGTACTTCGACGGTGCGCTGTTC
>CAZLDA010000205.1:0-7015 GCA_964557875.1 uncultured Pseudomonadales bacterium
TCGATGCGCAGCAGCACGCAGGCCGTCGAGGCGCTGTATCCGCTCTCGTTCATGTTGCCGCCCGTAAGCCGTTTCTTTCTCGAACCGGAGCGGCGCCAGGACGACGCGCTGGTTCGGCGCATCGCCGACGCGGATGCGATGCGCGAGAACGTCGGCATTCTCAACGTCGACAACGGTCGCGACGAACGCGGCGGTTTTTCCTTATATGTCCCCGAGTACTACGACGCCTCCACCCGCTGGCCGTTGATCGTCGCATTGCACGGCGGCAGCGGGCACGGCGCGGATTTTCTGTGGAGCTGGTTGCGCGAAGCGCGCACGCGCGGCTGCATTCTGATCAGCCCTACATCGCAAGAAGGCACCTGGTCGTTGATGAACCCGCCGCTCGACGGCGACGCGCTACGCGCTTTGGTGGCGCGCGTTGCGGAACGCTGGTCCATCGACACCGATCGCGTTCTGCTGACGGGAATGTCCGACGGCGGCACGTTCAGTCTGCTCACCGGGTTGATCGAGCGCAGCCCGTTCACACATCTGGCACCCATTTCCGGCAGCTTCCATCCGATGCTGCTCGAGGGGGCGAGCGACGTGCGTGGTCTGCCGATCTATCTCGTGCACGGTGCGCTCGACTGGATGTTTCCGATCGAGATGGCGCGCACCGCGAATGCAGCACTGTCGGCGGCCGGTGCCGCGGTCACGTTCCGTGAAATCCCCGATCTCTCGCACACGTATCCGCGCGACGAGAACCCGTGCATTCTCGATTGGCTGCTCGGCGCATCGTAGAGAACTAAACCTTTACGCGCCGCAGCACGATCCAGCGGTCACCAGTGTGTCCGCCGGGCGTTGCCAACGTGCCGCGTGCTTCGATCAGTGCATGTGCGCCATCGGGCAAACGGTAGACGATGTCTACGATATAGCCATCGATCGGTTGCGCATCCGCCGCGTCGATCTCGACGCTTACACCCTTTGCGGGCGGGGCATCGAACGCGATCGCGTGATAGTCCGTTTGAGCGTCTTCTTCCACCACAACCGGCAGGCCGTTCACTCGAATCGCGTTGACGGAGACCTGGCGCGGAATGACCAGCGCCATCGTGCTCGTGTCAGAGGCGGGTCGCAGCACCAGCGTCCGAGTGTTGCCGGTCACCGAGTGGGTATCGAGCGTCGTCGCCTCGCGCTGTATCACGTCGCCTGAAGCAACAAGAGGGGGTTCTCGCGATTCCCAGGGGAGCGGCGTGGAGCCTTCTGCGAACGGCATCGCGGCGGTGACGGTGGCGGGCAGTGGATTCGGACTCCACGCGAGGTAAGTCGCGCGGTTTTCATCCGCATCTACCACGTACGTGAAGTTGAGGCGTTGCGGGCGATGATCGGAATACAACGTCGCCCAATGCGCCATAGCAACCGCGGCAATGGCGATCAGCACGGCGGTGCGACGCGCAAATTTGACGCGCCCGCGATCGAGTAACGGCAACAGGGTGACCGCCACCAAAGCGAGTGGGATGAAGATCGCAGGTGCCGTTGCCAAGCCCTGAATGATCTCGGCCATGTACGCGAGCGGAAACATGAACGCGCCCGCGACCAGTGCAGTAATGATCGCGGCAGAACAACGGAACACAGGGCGGTCGAGCCGATGTGAGAACGCCATGACGACGATCACGAGCGTCGCGATGACGGTGGGTGGCAGCATCAGATGCGACGCCAACGGCAAGTAGGTGGATAGCGCGAGCGTGAGCAACGACCAGAACCACCACGCCGCAAGCCACGAATTCCAGAAACCGACCCGCCTGACGAGCGGACGCTGGAGCGCCAGCGCAACGATCGGAATGGAGTAGATGATCAATCGCCATGGCCACGGATTAGCCGGCCACGCAACGCGCGTGCCCGCGAGCAGGTCGGCGAGTGCGAGCGTTGCCAGTTCCAGCACAACGATCGTGACGAGCGTCGAACCGACGAAGCCGAGCGCGGCGAAGAAGTGCCCGGGTCCCTGCCAACGACGCCACGTCGCGAGTCCGAGCAGTACCACGACGCAGATCGAAATCGCGAGTCCCGTTTGCGGCCGGTACGCGAGCCATGCCGAGTGCGTGAGCGTTGCGTACACGTAGTTCGGTTTGGTACGGCTCAGATCGGCATCGGCGAGTGCACGAACCAGCGGCAGCACGTTTTCACCGTGATGCTGCAGCGTTGCAAGGCTGAGGTTCGCAATGGAGTCGTTGCGAGTGTGGTAGTGGTTACGCTCGCCCACGAACGCAAAATCGATTCCCGGTTTTCCGGCGTGGTTCGATACCGACAGATCGGTGTCGTTGGGAAGATGCTTGAACAGTTCTTCGGAGAATGAGAGCGCGACGGGGAATGGCGCAACGGAACGAAACGCATCGAGCATCGCCCCACTGCGGGGGCCGCTGCGCAGCAGCAACGACGGACCTTCCGATCCCGAACCTTCCACGTTGATCACGACGGTCGCGTCGTTCGCCCACGCGTGTTGCGAGAAGAATGCCTCCGCACCCAGCAGGCCCGCCTCTTCGCCGTCGGTGAACGCAAACAGAATACTGTTGCGGGGTTTCGGCGCATCGCCCATCACGCGAGCGACTTCGAGCAGCGCGGCAACGCCGGCGCCGTCGTCACCTGCGCCGGGTGCAAACTGCACCGAGTCATAGTGTGCCATCAGCAGGATGCCGGCCCTTTGTTCCCCCTCGATTCTCGCGAGAACGTTCTGCACGCGGCCGCAAACCGGCCATTTGAAGCTGCATGCAACGGTGTCTTGCACTTCGGGCGTGAGACCCAGCTGCGTGAGTTGCTCTACCAGGCGCCCCTTGACCAGGATGTTGGCGGTGCTGCCGATCGGATGCGGTGTTTCGTCACCGAGCAGCGTCACCAACCGGTCGTGTGCCCGCATCGCCGAAAATAGGCTTGGATCCGAGTCGTCGCTCAGCGGTGCCGGCGATCTGAAAAGCAGAATGCAAAGGGCGTAAACGACACACAGCAGAATCAGACATGTTCCGAAACCGGCCGCGGCAAACTTCGAAGCGCCGCGCGGCATCGTTAGGCGGTGACCCCGCGACTACTCAACGCGCGACCCATCAGACCAGCGAAATTGTCGCGATAGAACGCCTGGCGAACGGCGTCCGACGCCGCATCGAGTGAGGTCTCGAAACGTTTGATCGGATTGCGTCCGCCCTCGACGTGCGGATAGTCCGACGAGAAAAGCGGAATCTCGGCTCCGGCTTCGCGCACGATCCAGCCCACGTCTTCGGTCGGATACGGCGTGGCGCGCAATTGCCGTTTGACGTACTCACTCGGCCGCATCGAGAGTTTCTGCAGGCGTTCTTCGTGCCGCGCGAACGCGTCGTACGCGCTGTCGAGATAGCGCATCCAGCTCGGAATCCAGCCGGCGCCCTGTTCGATCACGCCGAACATCAGCGTTGGATGCCGCTCGAAGATGCCGTCGATGATCATCGTTGCCAGCGTCTGCATCACCGGCGTCGGGATCGCCATGTAGTCGACGGAACGGAAGTTCTCGGCGCCGCCGTGGAAATCCGGCGGCACAGGAAGGCCGTTGGCGAAGTACTTCGGATCGAGCAGCACGCCGCCGCCGCCGACATGGAACACGATCGGAATGCCCGCTTCTTCGGCCATCGCCCACAGCGGAAACAATCCAATGTGGCTGGGCGAATGATTGCGCGGACACGCTGAGGGAATCAGCAGCGCTGGAAAACCGTCGGCGATTGCCCGCTCTGCAATTTCACGCGTGCGCGCGAAATCGGCGAGGGGAATGTAGGCGGAGGGCAGCAACCGCCGGTCGACGCTGCAGAAGTCGAGCATGGTGCGGTTGTGCGCATCTGCCGTGCCGTAGATCAGGTCGAGATCGTTGCTCGTGCGTTCCAGCCGTGCCGCGTAGCCGTTGACGAACGTGTTGAACACCAGCTGGCTTGCGAAGCCGAGCAGGTCGAGCGCTCGGGGCCGGTCTTCCTTGTAGTACGCGCCCGTAGCCGCCCAGTTCTTGCGCTGCAGAATTTCGCGTTCGTCGTCGGCGCGATAGGCAGGATCGCGATGCCGTGCGAGTGTGCGTTCCAGCTCTTTGAAGCTGGTGGCCACCGAGGCACTGCCGTCGAAGCCGAGCAGGTGGCGTTTCACCTTTTCGCTGGCGAAGTCCGCGAGCATCTCGGAGGTTTCCATGATGTGTGCATCGGCGTCATGGACAACGCGCCCTTCTACGTACGGCATATCCCCACTCCTCGCCCGGCTTGCGCCAGTTTACCGCCATCACGCGCGATTGCGCGTCGGCGGCCGCTATTGCGGCGGAAACGGAATCGACGTGGCGTCGAACATCTTTACGTCCACGCCTTTTGGCGGGTGTTTCTGCATGGCTGCGTTGAACGTCGCCATGTGCGGCAGCGTGAAGTGCTTCTTCAGCGAGTCGATGTCTTTCCAGTGCTCGATGATGCGCAGGGTGTTCGGGTCGTTCAGTTCGGTGGAAAAAACGTACTCGATGCAACCGGGCTCCGCGCGGCTCGCCTTTTCCATCGCCGCAACGGCGTCTTTGAGTGCGGCAGCGGTGCCGGGATTCGTTTCGATCTTGACGTTCAGGACGATCATGCTCGTGCTCCTTTCATTGTGTGTGTCCCCTCATCGAATTTGGTCAGTCCGAAACGGCCGGTTCGGCCACTTCCGGCACCTCGGAAGCGTCCCATAACGAAGGCTGCAATGCGCCGACGGAATGAGCGAAGTGCTCGATCGAATAGTCCACGCGTTCGTCTACCGTGAAGTGTTGTAACTCGTCGAGCGACTCGACGTGGCGCAGCCGCGGCAACAAGCCCCGGTCGTTGGCGACCTGGATGGTAAGCCCCGGCCGCGCGTTCAATTCCAGCAGCAGCGGCCCGCGAGTGACGTCAAGCACGATGTCGGCGCCGAGATAACCCAGTCGTGTCACTTCGTAACACCGGGCTGCGAGCGACAAGAGTTGCCGCCAGTGCGGCACTTCGATCTTCGACAGTGTATGACCCGTGTCGGGATGCCGCTGGATCGGTCGGTTGAACTGAACCGCGGCGATGCTGCGACCGGTGGCGATGTCGAGGCCTACACCCACCGCACCCTGATGCAGGTTCGCCTTGCCGTCGGACTCTTTCGTTGCAAGCCGCAGCATGCCCATCACCGGGTATCCCTTGAACACGATCAAGCGGATGTCGGGCACGCCTTCATAGCTGATGTGTTCGAACGTCGAATCGGTGGTTACCAACGCTTCCACAAAGGCGACGTCAGTGCGCCCGCCGAGCGAGTACAAGCCGCTGATGATGTTCGACAGATGACGCTTCACGTCGGCGAGCGACAGCTGGCTGCCGCTCGATTTGACGAGGTTGTCGCCGTCGTGGCCGACGATGACGAGAATGCCTTTGCCGCCGCTGCCGCGGGCCGGTTTGATCACGAACTGGGTGAACTTCGCGAGGATCTGCTCGATGTGCTCGATTTCGTTCTGCGTCCGGATCACCAGCAGCAGTTCCGGCGCGGTAACGCCCGCCTTGCGAACCACCGTCTTCGTCAGCAGCTTGTCGTCGACGAGCGGGTATCGCTCGCGCGGGTTGTAGCGGCCGATGTACGCCACGTTGCGGCAGTTCATTCCGAGAATGCCCTTGCGCCACAACGTGATCGGATTCGCCCACACGGTTCAGTCGCTCCCCATCATCGTAGAGAAGCGACGCAATTCGAGCAGGCGGTAGCCGGTATAGCGGCCGAGCAACAGAATCACTGCCAGCACCACGAGATGCAGTTCGGGAAAGTTGAACGCGAGGTGTCGCGTCAGCGGTTGATCCATCACCAGGAACGCGGTCACCGCAACGAACAGGCTGCCGCCGCCCTGAATCAGCACTTCTTTCGGACCGTCTTCTTCCCAGAGGATCGACATCCGTTCGATCGTCCACGCCAGGATGATCATCGGGAAGAACGTGATCGTGAGGCCGGCCTCTAAACCGAGCCGATAGCTCATCACGCTCACGATCGACATGATCGCGACCACCACGATCACCAGTGTCGCGATGCGCGCTACTAACAGTAGATTCAACGTCGACAGATAGCTGCGAATGAACAGCCCCACGATCACCACGGTGAGGAAGCTGATGACTCCGGGAATGAGCTGCGTCTGCAGAAAGGCGAGCGCAATCAACACCGGCATGAACGTACCCGACGTCTTCAACCCGACCAGGGTGCGCAACACCACCACCACGAGCGCGCCGACCGGCAACAGCATGATCAGCTTGAACATGTTCTGCTCTTCCACCGGCAGGGAGTACAGCGAGAGACTCGGCGCATCCATGCCTTGTGCACCCGACGTTGCGAGCGAGAGCGAAGGCCGCGTCTGACTGATGATCGCGAAGCTGATGCGGCTGCGTTTGCCGCCGATCACGTCGAGCACGCTCGGCGTATCGGTTTGCCACAGCAGCAGATCGGACGTGTCGGCGATCAATCCGGTCAACGGATTGAACAGATGCCATTCGCCGTCTTGCCACACCTGCACCAGTTCGACGAGCGATTGCCTGCGCCGACCTTCCTCGAGGATCAACGCTTCGACGCGGCGCGCGGGCACATTCGACAGCGCCAGCAGGTCGGCGAATAGGGAAGGCAGCGCAAACCGGTCGAGCAGCAACGCCACGTTCTGGTCGTGCGGTATGACGGTCATCTCGCGACTGAGTTGTTGCGCCAGCGTCAGCGCGTCAGCCGACCGCGGCACCACTGCGCTCACGATCGCTTGAGCAGCCGTTGCATAAGGTTCGTCGAAGCGAACCGACGCGACCGCGGGTTCGGGTTCCGCGCCGCGAAGCTGGTTCGAATCGGCGACTAGCTCGACCTTGTAGTACAGCGTCTGTTCACCGGTGACCGCGCGTTTCGACCAGCGCGCACGCCGTTGACCGTCGCTCTCTTCGATGACGAAGCCATATCCCGAAGACACCGTGTTTTCGTTGACGATGCGGTAGTCGGCCGGGTTCGACGGCAGGCTGAGAATCGCCTGAACCGGCTCGCCGTCGCCCCAGAAATT
>CAZLDA010000206.1:0-7013 GCA_964557875.1 uncultured Pseudomonadales bacterium
CCTTCTCAATCGTTCGACGATGTCATCGCGCTTTCCCGCCATGTCGAGAAAACCGGCTGGCACGGAGTCTGGTACGCCGACCACTTCATGCCGAACGCACCCGACACGAGTACGCCGTGGCCTGAAGCCTGGGTGACGTTGGCCGCGATCGGCGCGCTGGTGCCGCGCATTCGCATCGGCACCTTGGTCGCAGGCAACACGTACCGACATCCGGCCGTGCTCGCAAAAATGGCAGCGACGCTCGATCACATCACCGGTGGTCGCGTGGTGCTGGGTCTCGGTGCGGGTTGGCAGGAGAACGAACACCAGCAATACGGCATTCCGTTCTACACCACCGCGGAACGTCTCGGACGACTCGACGAAGCATGTCAGGTCATCAAACGTCTGTACTCGGAACAGAAATCGAATTTCGCCGGCAAGTACTACCAGCTCGACGATGCATCGCTCGAACCGAAACCGGTTCAGAAAAATCTGCCGCTGCTCGTCGGTGGCGGCGGCGAGAAGGTGACGCTGCGCATCACCGCGCAATACGCCGACGAGTGGAACGTGTGGGGTACGGTCGACACGCTGAAATCGAAGATGGCCATCCTCGATGGGCACTGCAAGAAGTTCGGCCGCGATCCCAAGTCCATCCAACGCAGCGCAGTGGCGTTGCTCTTCATGAGCGACGACCAGGCTTACGTGAAGAAGATGCGCGAATCGAAAATTCCGCAGGCCACCATCATCGGCTCCGTCGCCGAAGTGCGCGACATCGTTGCGCAGTACAAAGCGATCGGCGTGGACGAACTGATTGTGCCCGATTTCACGCTCGGCCCAACTCCGCAGAAAATCGCGACGCTCGATCGGTTCATCAAAGAAGTCGCGCAGCGATGAGCAACGCGCCCGCACCGGCCGTTCCGGCGGCCACGATCCTGCTATTGCGCGGCGACCATTCGGCGCTCGAAGTGTTCATGGTGGTACGCCACCACCAGATCGACTTCGCTTCGGGTGCGTTGGTGTTCCCGGGTGGTAAGGTCGATCCGCAGGACAACGACCCTACGCTTGCGGATTTCTGCGACGGAGCGTCCGCCGATGCAGCGATGCGCGCAATACAGATCGCCGCCATCCGCGAGGCGTACGAAGAGTGCGGCGTGCTGCTTGCGCGGGCCGCGGGTGAATCCCGTCTCATCGCCGGCGCCCGGCTGGCCGATCTAGAGCCATTCCGCGCCCGGATCAACAACGGTGAAATCACGTTCATGGAATTTCTGCGGCAACAGAACGTGCGGCTTGCGTGCGATCAACTCGTGCCCTTCGCCCACTGGATTACGCCGGAGATGATGCCGAAGCGATTCGACACCTATTTCTTCATCGCCGACGCGCCGTCGGATCAGGTGGCGCTGCACGACGGGCACGAGTCCGTGGATTCGGTCTGGATCAATCCCGCCGACGCCCTGGCGGGAGCCGCGTCGGGCAAGTACACGGTGATCTTCCCGACGCTTCGGCAGGTCGAGAAGCTCGGGCATGACAGATCTCCCGCCGATGCCGTTGCGCGCGCGCGACGCAGTCCGATCGTTACCGTAACCCCGTGGACCGAGCAGCGACCCGACGGTCAGTACCTCTGCATACCTGTTGAGGCCGGTTACGATGTGTCGGAAGAAAAGATGCCGGCGCGTCCGGCGCGCTGAGCTTCTGTCGCGGCAAATCAGCGCGGCAAGTCGCCCAACCTGAAGAGCAGACGGCCGCTGGTGACCAGCATCGCTTCGTAGAATTCGCGGATTTCGGCGCGGCGCGCCGGATCGTGTCCCGGCGGCAAGGCGTCTTCTGAATCGAGCCTGGCGAGTTCGCGCACCAGATGATTGCGCAGCGATCGCGCGTGATAGATCTCGAGCAGATCGACCATGCCGCTGCGGTGCTGTGACGTTGCCATGTATGTCCCCTGCTGTACCAATTCACGTTAGTCGGCGGTGGCGGCCGCGGCCACGCGACGAACGTGTTGCGCCCTCTCGCCTTTCAAATTAGGGTTCCACGTCACACAAATCCGCAGAGCACAGCATGTCCAGCCAACCGAAAGAAGCCGCGAAACAAGACGTCATCTACGAAGTTGCCGATCACGTCGCGACGCTGACGATCAACCGTCCCGAGGTTCAAAACACCATTTCGGGACCCATGCTCGACGCAATGACGAAACATCTCCTCACCGCCAACGAAGATCGCGAGGTGCGCGCCATCGTCATCACCGGCACCGGGCGTTTCTTCTGCGCCGGGCTTGATCTGCGCGGTGGCGACATCGGCGGCGGTCTGTCGAACAACGCCGGCCCGGCAAACCTGGATCTTCGAAACACACCGCCGACCGTGCTGCATGCCGTCGACAAACCGACGATTTGCGCGTTGAACGGATCCGCAGCTGGCTATGGTATGGACCTGGCGCTCGGCTGCGACATTCGGATCATGGCCGACACCGCCAAAATGGCGGCGGCATTCACCGCACGCGGTGTGCTTCCGGAGTCGGGCGGCACCTGGATATTGCCGCGCCTGATCGGCTGGTCGAAGGCCGCAGAACTGATCTTCACGGGCCGTACGTTGACCGCCGCTGAAAGTCTGGAAATGGGTCTCGTATCTCGCGTGGTTTCGCAGAACGAGGTAGGCGCCGTGGCCGCGCAACTCGCCGCGGAAATCTCGCGCAACGCTCCGCTCGCCGTGCAGGCGTCGAAACGTATGATGCGCATGGGCATGAACGAAACGTTCAACGATCACGTGCACCACGTGTTCCTGCAGTTGCTGCCGCTGTTCCGCTCTGCGGACTTCAAGGAAGGTATGGCGTCGTTCCTCGAGAAACGTCCGCCGAACTTCACCGGCAAGTAACCATGTCCATCCAGTGGCAAGCGCGGCTCGATGCGCTCGCCCGGGAGTTCGAAGTACCCGGCGCCAGCCTGGCGATTTGGCACAAGGGTCGCCTGACCACTTTTGCCACCGGCGTCATCAATACGAGCACCGCGGTCGCCACCACGCCGGCTGCGATCTTCCAGATCGGCTCGATCACCAAGCTGCTAACGGCAACGCTGGTGATGCAGCTTGTCGAGGAAGGACGCCTGCGCCTCGACGATCCCGTTAGACGTCACCTTCCCGACTTCGCGTTGCAGTCGATCGACGTAGCGCGCGCGGTCACGATTCGCCAGTTGCTCACTCATACCAGCGGCATCGACGGCGACTTCTTCGAAAGCACCGGCCTCGGCGAAGACAAGCTGGCGCGTTATGTCGACGCATGCCGCGTGCTGCCGCACCTCTACCCTCCTGGTGAACTCTTCTCCTATTGCAACGTCGGCTTCAACCTGCTCGGCCGCATTATCGAACTGCAACGCGGCACGACCTGGGAAACATCGCTCGGTCGCAACCTGTGCGGTGCTCTCGGAGAGAACTCATTCGTGCGTTATCCGCACGACACGCCGAAATATCGCACCGCTATAGGGCATGTGCGCGCGAAGCCGACCGACGCACTCACGATGACGCCGCACGCGTACCTGCCGCTGTCGAGCGCTCCGGCCGGTTCCGTGGTGTGTGCATCCGCGACGGATCTCATTCTGTTTGCACGAACGCTGCTCGAAGGCGGCATCTCACCCGCCGGGGAACAGCTGCTGTCGAGAAGCACCATTGAGCAGATGCTGACGCCGCAGGTTCGATTGCCGTCGGGTAGTCTCGCCGACGCGTTCGGCCTTGCCTTCATGCTGTTCGACTGGGACCACGTACGCGTGGTCGGCCACGATGGCGCAACGACCGGGCAGAACGCCTACCTGCGGATCGTGCCCGGACGCGGCACCGCCGTTGCGCTGCTGACGAACGGTGGATTCCCCGCGGAACTGTTCTACGCGCTGTACGGCGAGATCTTCACGGAGTTGCTCGGTATCCGGCCCACGGCACGCCCGGGTGCAACCGTTCGGCCCACGGTTTCACTCGAACCCTATTGCGGCGTGTTCGAGAAGCTGTCACAGCGCATTACGGTGCGAGCCGATCACGATCAGCTGATCGCGACGGTCGAGGGCAACCGGTATCCGGCGCCGCCGCAGAGTTATCGCCTGCGATCGACGGCACAGGATACGTTCGTGGGGACGTTGAGCGGTTCGCCGACGCCGGCCGTATTCCACTATCTGACGACGGCCTCGGGCACCCAGTTGCTGATGACCGGTGGGCGCGTACATCCGCGGCGCGGGTCATCGGATTCCCCAACGACCCTTTGAAGGATCAGCCGAAGCCGATTTCCGCGACGTCGCTCGGAATGAGCGGATAGCGGATGCCGGCCCATTTCTGCACTACCCGCACGACCTGACACGAGTAACCGTATTCGTTGTCGTACCACGCGTACACGACTACCCGGTTGTCCTTCACAATGGTCGCGAGGCCGTCGACGATGCACGCGTGCCGGTTGCCGACGAAGTCGGACGACACCACTTCGGGAGAGTTGATGAAGTCGATCTGACGCTGCAACGGCGAATACAATGATGCATCGCGCAGATACCCGTTCACTTCTTCCAACGTGGTGTTGCGCGATACGTTCAGATTCAGAATCGCGAGCGAGACGTCGGGCGTCGGCACGCGAATCGCATTGCCCGTCAGTTTGCCTTCGAGCGATGGCAGCAGATCGGTGATTGCTGACGACGCGCCGGTTTCGGTGATGACCAGGTTCAGCGCCGCACTGCGACCACGGCGGCTCTTCTCGTGATAGTTGTCGGTGAGGTTCTGGTCAGGCGTGTACGCGTGAACGGTTTCGATGTGACCGCTCTGAATACCGAACTCGTCGTCGATTGCCTTGAGAATCGGAACGATGGCGTTCGTGGTGCACGACGCAGCAGCGAGAATGCGGTCGTCCTTCGACAGGCCGTTGGAGTTGATACCGGCCACGATGTTCTTGATGCCACCCTTGCCGGGCGCAGTGACTATCACGCGCGCCGCACCCTTCGACTTCAGGTGCTCGCTCAACCCTTTCTGGTCGCGCCACGCGCCGGTGTTGTCGATGACGATCGCATCGGTAATGCCGTAGCTTTCGTAGTCGACTTCCGCCGGGCTGTTCGCGTAGATCATGCGAATGACGTTGCCGTTCGCGATGATGCAGTTGTGTTCGTGATCGACGCGGATCGTGCCCTTGAACGACCCGTGCACCGAGTCGCGCCGCAACAGACTTGCACGTTTGACCAGATCTTCCTTCGTGGCCTTGCGTACAACGATCGCGCGCAAGCGAAGTTGTTGGCCCCCGCCGGTCTTTTCGATGAGTAGTCGGGCAAGCAACCGGCCGATGCGGCCGAATCCGTACAGCACGACGTCCTGAGGTTTTGCGAGCGGCGGCACGTGCCGGCCGATCACCTCTGCACATTGTTGTTTGACGAAATCCATGGCCGTGGTGCCGTTGCCGGCGCTCTCCTCCATGTACTTCAGCGCCAGCTTGCCGACGTCGATGTGGCACGGTCCGAGGTCGAGTTCTCCCAGCGCCTTCATGATCGGATAGCTCTCGAACTCCGACAGCTCGTTGTTGGCGATCTGCCGAACGTAGCGATGCGTCTTCATGATGTTCGTGACGCTTTCGCTGTACATCGCGCGCCCGAAGCAATATGTCACGACGTTCTTGCGATACAGGTTGCCGATGATCGGAACCATTTCTTCGGCGAGCGCTTCGCGCTCTTTCCAGTCCGGGAAATAATCGTCAAGGCTAGGTAGTGCCACGGAAGGTCCTCGTCGTGTTGGGCCTCAAGCGGGCGGGTATTATCGAAATTGAACCTGGGGGCTGCAACAAAGGTACCGCACCGGGTTGTCCCGGTGCGTGAAGAGTTGTAGTGCGTTGGTGACTGCGCCGAACGCGCGCCCTATCGGAAGCTCGCGTTGATCGATTTCAACGCGGCATTACCGGGGCACAGATCTGCATCACCGAGTTCGTTCAGGGGCGTGTCGACGGTCTCTAGAATCGCGTGGCAATCCGACGCTTCCGAGTCGAGGTACAACAGGCCGGTGACTACCTCGCCTTCTTCCTGCTTGCGCTGAACGTACGAAAGCGCGCGGACGCGATCGTGCGGATCGTAGTCGTCCGCAAGTTTACGCAGACGCAAAGTGGACCCATCGGGCATCGCAACGTCTTCGCGCGTGCCTGGCGCGTAGTCCGCCACGATCTCTGCGTGCGGTGGAACGAAGTCCGCGGCCACGACGTCACCACGGTGATCGCGCACGTAATCGTAGCTCTTGGTCGATCCCTTGTGATTGTTGAACGCGACGCATGGCGAAATGACGTCGATAAACGCGAATCCCTTGTGCAGCAGCGCGGCTTTGATCAACGGCACGAGTTGGCCTTTGTCACCCGAAAAGCTGCGCCCCACGAACGTAGCGCCGAGCTGCAGTGCGATGCTGACGAGATCGATCGGTTCGTAGAGATTCGGCACGCCTTTTTTGCTGGTCGAACCCTTGTCGTTCGTGGCGGAGAACTGCCCTTTCGTCAAACCGTACGTGCCGTTGTTGTCGACGATGTAGGCCATGTTGATGCGACGGCGGACGATGTGCGCGAACTGTCCCATGCCGATCGATGCAGTATCACCGTCGCCGGAAATACCGATGCAATACAGATCTTTGTTCGCGAGGTTTGCACCGGTCGCAACCGACGGCATGCGACCGTGCACAGAGTTGAATCCGTGCGATTTACCGAGGAAGTACGTCGGTGTTTTCGAGGAGCAACCGATGCCGGAGATCTTCGTGAACCGGTGCGGCGGAATCGACAATTCCGCGCAGGCCTGCACGATGGCCGCGCTGACGGAATCGTGGCCGCATCCGGCGCAGAGCGTCGAAACCGAACCTTCGTAATCGCGACGCGTCAGCCCGAGGTCGTTGACCTTCAGTTGCGGGTGATGGACGCGCGGCTTGGTGACGAATGTCATCGCTTCACCTCCGAGATTCTGGCGAGCTTGTTGGTCGCGAAATACTTGGCGATTTCAGCTCGGATGAACTCGGCTGCAATCGACATTCCGCCGTAGTAGCACACGGGCACGATTTTCGCCGGGTCGAGG
>CAZLDA010000207.1:0-6979 GCA_964557875.1 uncultured Pseudomonadales bacterium
AGGCCGGCTCGCGCGTGCGTATCGAGACGGCGCGCGACACCTTGCCGCGCGGTTGTGGCGGATCGCGCGCGGCGCTGCTGCCGCGCCGCGGATCTCGATGACCGACGACTGACTCGAGTCACGCTGAAGCAGATCCACGACTGAAGGAAGGCCAACCGGAGGCACGATGAGCATCAAATCGGATCGCTGGATCCGCTCGATGGCGGAAACGCACAAGATGATCGAACCGTTCGAATCCGGTCAGGTGCGAACCGTGGCGGGCGAAAAGGTGATCTCGTTCGGTACGTCGAGCTATGGCTACGACGTGCGGTGTGCCGACGAATTCAAAGTGTTCACCAACGTATTTGCGGCAACGCTCGACCCGAAAGCGTTCGACCCGCGCAGTTTCGTCGACGTGCGCGGCGACATCTGCATCATTCCGCCCAACTCGTTCGTTCTGGCGCGAACGGTCGAGTACTTCCGCATTCCGTCCGATGTGCTGACGCTATGCGTGGGCAAGTCCACCTACGCGCGCTGCGGCATCATCGTCAACGTCACGCCGCTGGAACCGGAGTGGGAAGGGCACGTGACGCTGGAATTCTCGAACACCACGAACTTGCCTGCGAAGATTTACGCGAACGAAGGTGTTGCCCAGATGTTGTTCTTCCAGGGCGACGAGCCCTGCGAAGTGACATATAAGGACCGCGGCGGCAAGTATCAGGGGCAACGCGGCGTTACTCTGCCGCGCCCGTGATAACTCGTCAGTCGGGCCGCGCTTCAGCCAAGACGATAGGAATAATCGGAGTTCAGCTGTAGCTGACCCGAAGTGAGTTGCCGCTCGCCGGCCGGGATGATCTCGCCAATCAGTGTCGGCTTCTCGCCGGCCGCTTCAAGCACCCGCATCGCCTCAGCGACGTCGTCAGCGGCGACGCACAGTACGAAGCCGATGCCGCAGTTGAAGGTGCGCAGCATCTCTGTTTCCGCCACGTTGCCGGCTTGCGCAAGCCAGCCGAACACGGCTGGCCGCTGCCAGCTGTCGAGTTCTATCAGGGCCGCTACGTCGCGGTCTTCGAACATGCGCGGCAGGTTTTCGATACCGCCGCCGCCGGTGATGTGGGCCAACCCCGCGATCTGCATCGTCGCGAGCACCGCGTGAATCGAACGCACGTAGATGCGCGTGGGTGCGAGCAACGATTCGAGCAGTTCACCCGTGGGCATCTGCACCTGATCGGCGATGATGCGCCGGATCAGCGAATAGCCGTTCGAGTGTGGACCGCTCGACGCGAGGCCGATCAGCCGATGGCCCGGCGCGATGTTGCGTCCGTCGATGATCTGGTCGCGCTCCACGACGCCGACGCAGAATCCGGCGAGGTCGTAATCGCCTTTGCCGTAAAAGCCGGGCATTTCCGCCGTTTCGCCGCCGGCGAGCGCGCCGCCGGCAAGCTCGCACGCACGAGCGATACCTTTGATGACGCGTTCGGCCACGTCCACGTCGAGGCGCGATGTCGCGTAGTAGTCGAGAAACAGGAACGGCTCGCCGCCGGTGACCAGCACGTCGTTCACGCACATCGCCACGAGGTCTTGCCCCACGCCGTCGTGTCGATCGTGATCGATCGCGAGTTTCAGTTTGGTACCTACGCCATCAGTGCCGGTGACCAGCACCGGTTCCCGATAACGACTCGGCAACGCCGCCAGCGCCGCGAATCCGCCGATGCCCGCGATCATCTCGGGACGTTTCGTGCGTTGTGCTGCAGGACCGATGCGGCGGATCAATTCGTCGCCTGCATCGATGTCGACGCCGGCGTCGCGATAGGTCAATTGACGGCTCAAGTGGATGTCCGAGTTGGGCTGCGCGCGCAGTCTACCAAACGCCCACCAAGCTCACCCGACGTTTGAGTTCCGCGGTTTGAATTCCACCGTTTGAATTACAGTACACTTGCGCCCTTCGCGAGGGCCCGGTCGGGCCGCAATCGGATTGGTGGACATGGGCCGCTTCGCAGCCGTCTTCTGCTGGGTATTCGCTCTGCTGATGTTGTCGGCGTCGATGTCGGTGCGGGCGTCTACGGTCGATTGGCTTTACGACGTCGACGTTCCGGTGACCGATCAATCCGCCGAAGTGCGCAGCGCCGCGTTCCGTCAGGCGTTGCTCGTCGCCCTCAAGCGAATCACCGGTTTGAACGACGTGCCGACCACTCCGGCGGTGACAAGCGCGCTCGAAGCCCCACAACGCTTCTACGTCGAATACCGGTATCGCGAAGTCGACAACCCCGTGGTCGGCGCGTTGCCGGCAAAAGTGCCGATCTTGTCGGTGCGATTCGCGGAGAACGCGATTCAGAAGCTCGTGGCGGAAGCCGGCTTGCCGCTGTGGAGTTCGAATCGGCCGACCACGCTCGTGTGGATCGCCGTCAACGACGGCGCGAACCGTTCGGTGCTGGGCGCAAACGACAAGAGTCCGCTGCTGAACAGCGTCCGCGCGCATGCGAGAGAGCGCGGCTTGCCGTTGCTGTTTCCCGCCATGGATCTCGACGATCAATCGGCCGTGACCGACAGCGTGGTGGCAAGCGGGGCGTCGTCGCCTGCCATCGAGCGGGCGTCAGAGAGATATCGGCCGGATCAGATACTCGTGGGCCGCGCCGTGCACGGAGCCAACGACGCATGGGCCGTGGACTGGCAGCTGATGCAGCGCGGCACTGAAACGAAATTCCGCTTCGAATCACCGAGCGCGGATGCGGCGGGAGCCGCAGTGGTCGATCGACTGGTGGCCGATCTCGTCGCGCGCTACGTCGTGGCGGGCGGCGGCAGTCAGGAACATTTGCAGATTCGCGTCGACGGCATCAACGACGTCGCGCAGTACGGCGGCCTGCTGAAGTATCTCGGTCGTCTCGAGTACATCGATTCCGTGCAGATCGAAGAAGTGAGCTTGAATGCTGTGATGCTGTCGTTGCACACGCGTACCCCATGGGATCGCCTGCGCGATCTGCTGGCTCTCGACGGTCGCCTCGTGCCTTCGGAAACGATCGATGTGGGCGCCGAACGCCGCGTTTTCGTCTGGCGGGGCGATACACGTCAATGACGTCGAGCCTGTTGCGCCAGATCCCCAACGTGATCACGGTGGCGCGGGTGCTGCTGGTGATTCCTACCGCGTGGTGTCTCGTCGGGGGACGCTACGTGGAGGCGCTGATATTGATGGCTGTGGCCGGGGCGTCAGACGCAGTGGACGGTTGGCTGGCGCGGCGATTCGACTGGATCACCTGGTTCGGCGCCGCCATCGATCCGCTTGCCGACAAGATCCTGGTCGGCGTTCTGTTCATCACGTTGACGGTGCAGGGCGCCTTGCCGTTGTGGGTGGCCGGTATCGCCATCGGCCGCGACGTGGTGATTCTGGCCGGTGCCGCCACCTATCGACTGATGTTCAAGCACATCGAGTTCGCACCGACGCTGCTGAGCAAAGCGAATACCGCCGTGCAGATCGTTGTGTTGCTGCTTCTGTTGCTCGAGTTGTGCGAGTTCCCGGTGGTGAGTTCGATAGCACATACGATCACGCATCCGTATGGGTTCTGGCTCGTCGCTGCGCTCGCGATTGCGTCCGGCGCGGACTACGTCGTCACCTGGAGCCGTCGTGCGGTGTCGGAGCATCGCTCCGAGGGCGGCCACAGCGGCGATGCACAATCGTGAGCGCGAACGACGAGCGAACACGCCAACTCGTGCTCAAGTTCGCGAGCGAACGGCGCTGCACGCTGGATGATTTCGAGGCGGGTCCGAACGGTGAACTGGTTGCCGAGATCGGTCGCCGCGCTGGCAGTGCTGACTTCGCCGCGCTGTGGCTGGTGGGCGAATCCGGTTCGGGGAAGTCGCACTTGCTGCAAGGTGCCTGCCACGCGGCAGTTGGTGCAGGCCGCGCCGCGGCGTATCTGCCGGCGCGATTGATGGCGGGGGGTGTCGACGTACTCGACGGGCTGGGCGATTTCGGTCTCGTTGCAATCGACGACACCGATCGCTGGTTGGCTAGCCGGCCTTGGGAAGAAGCGCTGCTGAACCTCTATCAACAATTGCTCGGTCGCGGCGCAACGCTCTTGTTGGCGGCGCGCGTCGGGCCGCTGGAACTCGATTTTCGGCTTGCCGATCTGGCGTCTCGACTGAGGGCAGCACAGGTGTTTGCCATCGGTCCGCTGGACGATTCGCACCGTGCGAACGCGATAGAGCGGCTGGCTGCGCAGCGCGGCCTCGAGTTGGGCGCCGACGTCGTGAGCTTCATCTTGCGGCGAGCGCCGCGCCGCATGGACGAGTTGATCGCAACCTTCGAACGCCTCGATCGAGGGGCGCTCGCGCAACAACGACGTTTGACCATTCCGCTGGCAAAGGACGTATTGGGCCTGTGAAGGCGCCGCGCCACGTGCTGTTCACCGGCGGTGGTTCCGCGGGCCACGTCGTCCCGAACATCCCGCTCATCGCGCATTTTCTGCGGTCCGGGTCCAAGGTCAGCTACGTCGGTTCGGAGGAAGGTCCCGAACGCGGTCTGATCACGCCGCTCGGCGTGCCGTTCCGCGCGATCCGATCGGGGAAACTCCGCCGCTATTGGTCTTGGAAGAACGTCGCGGACCTCTGGTGGATTGCGGTGGGCATCGTCCAGGCGATTGTGCTCATCGGCAGGCTGAAGCCCTCGGTCGTGTTCTCGAAGGGCGGCTACGCGGCGTTTCCCGTGGTGGTCGGGGCGTGGATCTGGCGAATTCCCATCGTGGCGCACGAATCGGATCTGACGCCGGGCCTTGCGAACCGATTGTCGTTGCCGTTCGTGGCGGCGGTTTGCACCACGTTCGAGGTGACCGAGTTTCCGGTGCGCAACCGTCCGGTGATCCACACCGGCACGCCGCTGCGCCCCGAACTGTTGCACGGCGACCCTGCGCGAGGTCGCGCGTTGATCGGCGCCTCCACCGAACGCCCCTTAGTCGTAGTGGTTGGCGGAAGCCTGGGTGCGGAGGCGTTGAATCGGGTCGTACGCGAGGCATTGGGAGGCCTGCTCGGCTTCGCCACGCTCGCGCACGTGTGCGGCCCGAAGCGCACCGACCCTTCGCTGGCGGATCGCGCCGGCTACCATCAATTCGAGTACGTGGACGCGCCGTGGGGCGACCTGCTGGCTGCGGCCGACATCGTGGTCAGCCGCGCAGGCGCCAATTCGCTGTACGAACTGGTGGCGCTGCGCAAGCCGCACCTGCTGGTTCCGCTGCCGCGCAGCGCCAGCCGCGGCGACCAGATCAGCAATGCCGGGTATGCGGTCGCCCACGGTTGGAGCCGGGTCGTTCCGGAAGAGCAGCTCGACGCGGCACGGCTCGAGTCGGAAGTACGCGCGATCTATGCCGACCGCGCTCAATTCGCGACCGCACTCCAAGGCGCGGGTTTGGGCGATGGAACGGCCGCCGTGGCTGAGGTTATCTGCCGTTACGCGAATCCGGCGTAGCTCTTTCGTCTGCGTCTGAGAAGTACGACGCTAGATACGGCCCGAGCAGGCGTTGCAGCTCTTCGACGACCAGCTTCTTGTCGTCGACGTTCGACAGCAACTGATAAGCCGTTTCGAGCGCGATGCCGAGGCAACGTTGCCGCGCCTCGACCGAAACGTTGGGGAATGTTCCGCCGAGTGTTTGGTCCAGCGCGTCGAATACTTCGCGACGCAGCGCATGTGCCTGTTCGCCCAGCGGCCCGGCGCGATGACGGCCCGACCACACGCCACGAAAGCCGGGCATGTTCCGGTAGATCTGCACGAGACCCTGGATGACCTGCGATACCCACGCCGAAGAAATGCCATTGCGGCAAGGGTCAGTTACCGATCCCGCCAGATACGTTCGAACCTGACCGCGATAGCGTTGCGCCAGCTCGTTCACGATGGCGTCTTTGTTCGCGAAGAACTGATAGAAGGAGCCGATCGACGTACCCGCGCGTGCGGCGATTGCCTTCGTGGTGAGCTGTTCGTAGCCGACCTCGTCCATCAGTGCTGCGGTGGCCGAGACAAGCACGTCGAGCGTCTCCTGGCCGCGCTGCTGACGCGGAGTCTTCCTTCGCTGCCCCGCTGTTTCATGAAGCGCTTCATGCGGGGGCGCTTCTTGACAATGTGAGTCGCCGCTCATAATTTCCACGAACCTGAGCCTGCCTCATTAGAGGAGGGGCTCACATTCTACGTTTCGAGGTGATTCGATGTCGATTCGCTGGGTGGAAACCCCTCGCACGCTGACGCATTTCGACAAACCTGCAGAGTCCGTCGCCGACTTCGACAACGAGCTCGGGCTCGACAGCGAACACGTGCAGCACGTGGCCGAGCTGTTCAACACGCCGCTGACCGGCGCCTACAACTGGGACTACACCACGCAGGACGACCGCATCAGCAAGCTGTATGAACTCGGCAAGCAACTGAACTGGAACGCCAGCGTCGACATCGACTGGACGCAGACGCCGGACTTCCACGCGCGGCCGCCGGTGTCCGACGAGCAGCGCGCAATGGTGCAGGAGAATCGCGCCAGTGCTTTGTTCAAGGGGTTCGCGCCGTGGGAAGCGATGGACACCGACCAGGTGATCCAGTGGATGCGCCATCAGCACAGCTGGGCGATCAGCCAGTTCCTGCACGGCGAGCAGGGCGCGTTGCTCGTCGCCTCGCAGCTCGTCTCGTGCGCGCCGTCGTTCAACGCGAAGTTGTACGCCGCTTCGCAGACGTTCGACGAAGCGCGCCACGTCGAGGTGTTCAATCGCTACCTGCAGCGCAAAGTCGGCTTCACGTATCCGATCTCGCGCAGTCTGAAGCTGCTGCTCGACAAGATCCTCACCGACCCGCGTTGGGATCTGAAATTCATCGGCATGCAGATCATCATCGAGGGGCTCGCGCTCGCGGCATTCAATACGATGAAGAACAGCACGCAAGACCCGGTGCTGCGCGACATCGTGCACCTGGTGATACGCGATGAAGCGCGGCACGTGACGTTCGGCGTGAACTATCTCGAAGAGTACGTGAAGACGC
>CAZLDA010000208.1:0-3018 GCA_964557875.1 uncultured Pseudomonadales bacterium
GGACGACCTGCGCACTTTCATCGGCACCATGCGCGCACTCGACGGCAAAAGAGTGTGGGTGCATTGCGTGATGAACCTGCGCGTCTCGGCGTTCATGTATCACTACCTGAAGCACGCCTGCGGCTACACGGAGGCTGCCGCGCGATCCCCCGTGCTGCCCCGTTGGGAACCGCGCATGGACGAGGTGTGGAAAGAGTTCATGACGCTCGATCCGGCGACGGTTCTCGGTAGACCCTGATCCGGATCGGCAACTATCTCTGACGTGTGCGTTTGGGCGCGTCGTCGCGCCGCACTGACCCGGTGTGGCGACGATGCATCAAGTCAACGCCGTTCCAGTCCGCGGCGGTCGCGTTCTGCATTCAGACGTTGCGCGTCGCTGCCGAGGCGTTGTCCGAGCTCCTCCTCGGTCACCGTGCCCGCCATGTGACGCTCTGCGAGCGCCGAGTTGTACATGATGCGTTTGACCGGCGTCACGCTGATGACCACGCGGAGCGGTGAGTCGAGCAACTGGTTGAAGAAGGCTTCGCCTTGAGGGCTGTCCGGATTCACCTTCTTCGACAGCGCAGGATAGAACCAGCCCTTCGTGGCGTCGTCGTCGAAGATCTCGGCGTGACCTTTGAACGTGATCGCACCGTGCGGCAAACCGGCACCGGTTCCGGACCGATACGATGCGCTGCTGACGTTGACTGAAACGCGGTTGTCGCGACGGATCGCGGCCGTGCGGTGGCGGTGCGCGGAAAACGTGATCCAGATTTTTCCGTCGCGCCATACGAATGCGTGGGTGACGCCCACGGGCCAGCCGTCCTTTGTGGACCACATCAATACGCACTCGCCGGCGTACGTCATCAACGATTCGACTTCAGCATCGTCGAACGGGTAGATCGAAACGATCTCGTGATCGGTGGTGCGGGCCATCTGCCTTCCTCCTTCGGGTTCCTTTGGCGCGACCATCCCACAGCCGCCGTCGCCCGCAAACTCGCGGAATCGCCAGTTTGAGCTGCCGAGAGTGAGCGTTCGCGAAGCGGGCGGCGATGCGATCGTAATCACGCACGACTGGCGCCGAATCCACCGTCGACGAGGGGATGACCGCACAGTAACGCGGTGGCGCGCGGCCGAGTGGGACTGTTGGAGTCTCCGAGATGGGTGATGCCGCGTGCGTCGACGCGGGCTGAAAGACTCACGAAACCGGGAGTTTTCGCCGATGTCGCGCCCGCGCGACACTGCCCGTTCACGTTTGAGGGCAGAGGTGCAACGGTGTCGATGAATCGTCGCGTGGTGCTGCGGTCGAGACCGCAGCGGGGTATCGCCGAGTCGGATTTCGAGATCGAATCGGTTGTGATCGAAGCACCCGGGCCTGGCCAGATCTCGATCGAGGTGGCTTTCATTTCGGTCGACGCGTTCATCCGCACCATGCTCAACGACGCGGGGTTTCACGGCTCCGTCGGAATTGGCGCACCGGTCACGGCGCTCGGTGTCGGTCGCGTTGTCGCGAGCGGCGATGCGAATTTCGCGACCGGCGATTGGGTGTTCGGTCCGACGCTCGCGCAGACGCACGCGGTCATGCCCGCACCGCTGTTCCAGAAGATCGACACCGCCCTTGCGCCGCCATCGGCGCACCTCGGATTGCTCGGTATGACGACGGGTCTTACGGCGTACTTCGGTCTGCTCGAGGTCGTCGGTGTTGCGGCCGGTGAGACGGTTGTCGTATCGGCGGCCGCGGGCGGGGTCGGTAGCGTCGTCTGCCAACTTGCACGCATCGCCGGTGCGCGCGTCATCGGTATCGCCGGTGGTGCCGACAAGGTTCGGTACCTGACCGACACGATCGGTGTCGACGCGGCAATCGACTACAAGAATGAGGACGTCGCAAGACGGCTCGACGAGCTGGCGAGCGAGGGTATCGACGTGTACTTCGACAACGTCGGCGGCGAGCTGCTCGACGTCATGCTGGATCGTTTGGCGAGCGGCGCGCGCATTTCGCTGTGCGGTGCGATTTCGCAGTACGAGAGTTCAGAGATTCGCGGGCCGCGCCTGTATCTGCGCATTGCCGAGCGCAACGCGCGCATGTGCGGTTTCACGGTGGATCATTTCTCCGCGCGCTTCGATGAGGCGAGAGGGCGCATCGTGGAATGGATGCGTGCCGGTCGGCTGACGTTGCCCGAGCACATCGAACGCGGCATCGATCGCTTTCCGGCTGCGCTCGTGAAGCTCTTCGGGGGCGGTCATATGGGTAAGCTGCTCGTACAGCCGTAACGGCGAACACGAACCGCGCGGATTCCAGATCTATCCGAAACGGGAGGTTCGATCGGCGAGCCTCGAGGCTACTCTCTTTGTACGTCTGCCTGCGCGATCATCGGAGTCGAACATGAACGTTTCGGGAATGATCCACGTCAACATCAACTGCTCGAATTTCGAGCGCTCGCGCCAGTTTTACGAAGCCCTCGGGTTTCGTGTCGTCTGGCAGGTGCCGACGACGAACACGAAGGAGGTCGCTGCGGCGGTTGGCATGCCGCCTTATCGCGTCAACGGCGCCCTGATGGCGCTCGAAGGATCGCAGCATCCCGTGGTGATCGACCTGCTCGAATGGCAGTCGCCAAACGACCCGTCGCCACCGTATCCGCACTTGTATCACCTCGGGCTCGCGCGCCTTGCGCTTGCGACGAACGATATGGACGCCGATCTGGGAACGCTCGAGGAAATGGGAGTCGAATTCATCGGCCCGCCGGCGCGCGTGGTGGTGAACGGCGTGGCAGGGGGCCGCTTCGTGTGCTTCAAAGACCCCGACGGCACCGTGCTCGAACTGGTAGAGGCACGCGACGCTGCGGCCGTCGCCGACCGCTTCTCCGAAGCGTCGGGCAGCGACCGCGGTTGACGCCAGTCGATCTCCAAACGGGAAGCCATGGAATATGCGCACGCTGCGCGACGGTGACATCATCCTGTTCGTCACGCTGCAGATCACGCTGCAGATGATGTGGACGCAACTCACCGAGGAATGACGTGTCCGATCGCCGCGAACATCTT
>CAZLDA010000208.1:3118-6977 GCA_964557875.1 uncultured Pseudomonadales bacterium
ATGATGTGGACGCAACTCACCGAGGAATGACGTGTCCGATCGCCGCGAACATCTTCAACTTGCCTGCGAGCGGTTGGCGCAATGCCGCGATCTCGTGTCGGCCGCCGACTGCCTGATCGAAGTCGGACGAAACCTCGGCATGCCGCACCCCGCGGTGATCGACGACTATTCGTCAGACCGATTGCTGACGACCGAAGACGGCCGCGCTGTCGCGAGCGTGCTGGGTTGGCAGGCCGATTACTTCGAGAACTGGTTGTCGAACAAGCTGTATCTCGTCCGCCCGATTGCGGCGGCATGCAGAGTCTCCACGCAGCCGTTCGCATGGGATGCTGCGGTGATGGCCGCAGCGATCGAACAGACACAAAGGCGTGCGGTCGATTGGCCGCTTACACCTATGCGTGGATTCTTCGGCGGCATCACCGTGCCCATTCATCTGCCGCGCGGCCGCACCGGTTCCGTTTCGTGGTACTCGCGCGATTCGAACGTCGATACGCGTGCCACGCTCGCCGAATTCGACGTGTGGATACGTATCGCGGGACTTCGCTTCATGGACCTCGTGTATGCAGTACGCGCCGAACGTGCGCCGGCACCGAGCGCGCCTGCACAGTTGAGCGAGCGTGAACTCGAGTGTCTCGCGTGGGCCGCCGTGGGTCGTACCGATGCGGAGATTGCAGCGTTGATCTTTCGGTCGCCGACGACGGCGCGGTTTCACATCGACAATGCCGTTCGCAAACTCGGTGCACGCAATCGCACGCAAGCCGTCGCGATTGCTGCGGAAATCGGCCTCATACATCCACTCGCCAGGTCCTGACTGAACCTAACGAGGAGCCGAATATTGACGCGTAAGGTGAACTTCGGCCTCTGGTACGACTTCCGCAATCCGGCGCGCTGGCGCGTTCCGTTCGAGCGGCTCTACGCGGAGACGCTGGAACAGATTACCTGGGCCGAATCGATCGGCTTCGATTCGGTCTGGCTCACCGAACATCACTTCTGCGACGACGGTTACACACCGTCGCCGCTCGTGATTGCAGGTGCGATCGGCGCCGGGACGCAGCGGATGCGAATCGGCACCAACCTGATGTTGATGCCCCTTCACGATCCGATCCGGCTGGCCGAAGACGCGGCGACGCTTTCGCTCGTGACGAGTGGCCGCTTCGATCTCGGCGTAGGTCTCGGCTATCGCGAGCTCGAGTTCACTGCCTTCCGGCGTTCGTTGCAGCACCGCCCGAGTCTGATGGAGGAAGGCGTCGAGATCGTGCGGCGCGCATGGCGTGGCGAGGCAATTCGATTCCGCGGTAAGCGATACGACGTGGGCGACGTGCGCATCACGCCGCAGCCGGAACGCTTGCCGAGCATTTTCGTCGGCGGCATGGCACCGCCCGCGATCGAACGCGCCGCGCGGATCGGTGACGGATTCCTGTCGACCGGCGGGATCGGTTGCGATGCGTATGTCGCAGCGCTCGCCAACGAGCCCGATCCGTCGCGAAGAGGAGTGATTTGTGTCGGTGACTGGGCGATCGTCGCAGACGACCCCGAACGCGAAGCGTCGATTGTGGGTGAACATGTCCTCTATCAAGCGAATGAATACATCGACTGGGGTGCATTCGGCCCACCGGAGGCGGTGCCGCGATTCGCCGACCCGACCGCGGCATTGCGCGACGGGCTTTACGAACTCGCAACCCCCGACGCGACCGTCGAACGATTGCGCGCGATGCTCGATCGATATCCGCAAATCGTCGACGTGCATTTCTGGGCGCAGTTTCCTGGCGAACCCATCGCCTCGGGAACGCGCCGCATCGAGTGCCTTGCCAAAGAGGTGTTGCCTCGCCTCCGAGCCCAGGTCGTTTGACGCGCGCGTGATCTGGGGACGCGTCCTGAACGGAGCGCGCGGCGTGGTTTCTACTTCCCGTCGGTAAAAACGCGCGTCTCGCGACACGGTGCGCTGCGCACACTCGGACCCGTATGCAACGCACGCCGATCGCCGTGCGACTTGATGCATTCGTTGGCGTTGGCTTGGCGCGCTCGAATTCGCACCGGTACGCACAACCTCCCAGATCCGAGAGTTACCGCCGCGTTTCGCGCGCACCATACTCCCAACCGCAGATATGACTCTGGGGAGAGAGCAAATGCGTGAAATTCCGTTCAAGTGTGTCCGGATCGCGGGCTTCGTGTTGAGCGCGTCGCTGTCGCTCGCGGTGGCTGAAACGTCGTTCGCCGAAGAGGCGACCGCCCAGAGCAACGCGGGGGCCGAAAAGAAGGCCGGCGTCGAGGAGATCATCGTCACCGCGCAGAAGCGGGCGGAAAATGTGCAGGACGTGCCGGTCGCGATTACCGCGATCTCCGCGAAGGAACTCTCGCAACCGTCGATCCGCAATCTCGTCGATCTGAACGGTTACGCGCCGAACGTCAACATCGGGCGCGACCCGAGTCGCGCCGGCGCTGCGGCCATCACGATTCGCGGCATCAGTCCGACGCGCACCGACGACAACTCGCTCGATTCGCCCATCGCGGTGATGATCGACGGCATCTTCCTCGGTGCGTTGTCCGGTCAGATCGTCGAGAACTTCGACCTCGAACGCGTCGAAATTCTGCGCGGTCCGCAGGGGACGCTGTTCGGCAAGAACACCACCGGCGGCGTGGTCTCCGTGATTCGCTCGCGCCCGACGGGCGAATGGGGCGGGCGCTTCAAGGTCGACTACGGCGACTGGAACCGGCAGGAGTTTCGCGGCGTGGTCAACGCGCCGGTGGTCGAAGACAAGCTCGCTGCGAAGGGCTACTACACGATCATGAAGAGCGACGGGTTTCTGCCGCGCGTCGGCACCGGCGACAACATGCCGGAGGTCGACTACAAGAACTACGGCATGACGTTGCTCGCGACCCCGGTCGATGAGTTCGAGGCGCTGTTCACGATCGAGAAGTTCGAAGACCACGGTCAGGGCGGCGGCTCGTTGACGAACTACAACCTCGCGCCCGGTGTGGCGACGGCGCCGAGCGATCCGCGCCAGACCGACCTGTCGGGCGGGTTCCTGTCGTGCACGCTGTTCGCGACTGGCATCTACTCGCAATGGGACTCCACGGTGCCGTGCCGGACGAACCTGAAGACCGCGACGAACACGAGCGTTGATACCGCGAACCCGATCAGCTACGACGTCGACGCGTACACGCTGCACATGGACTACGACCTGAACGACCACCTGAAGATCGTATCCGTGACCGGCTATCGCGACATGACGGAAGACCGCACGCTCGACTTCGACGGTTCGTCCAGTCCGTTCATCACGATTACGCGCGACAACGACTACGACCAGACGAGCCAGGAGCTGCGCCTCGAAGGAACTTGGGAAAACGTCTCCTTCGTCACGGGCGGTTATTATTGGGACAGCAAATTCACGCAGGACTGGATCACCGGCGCCGGGTTCTGGAAGTACGTCGGTTCGCTGAGCGGGTACGACCTGTCGAACAACACGTGGATAGATCCGGTGTTCGCCCCGCTCTACGGGCAACCGGGCTTCCTGATCCCCAATCCGATCATCGCCGCGAACGGCGGGCCGATCAACGTATCGCCGCTGCAAGCCGACGATCGCCGCTATCCCGGCGGCGTCACGCACGCCGGAACAGGCCGCGCTCGCCGGGCTGTTCGGCAACGTCCGCTGCGACAGCGGCGCGAACGTCGCGACCGGGATGGGGCCGAACTACGTGCAGAAGCTGTATGAACGGCAAGAAACCAAGTCGTACGCGTACTTCATTCAAACCGACTGGGAGTTCATCGAAAACTGGACACTGACGCTCGGCACCCGTTACACGGACGAGAAGAAAGACTTCAAGGCCGGTCAGGCGTATCTCGCGCCCGTCGCGCGCC
>CAZLDA010000209.1:0-836 GCA_964557875.1 uncultured Pseudomonadales bacterium
TCAACATTCTATATACGAGCGGCACGACGGGGTTTCCGAAGGGCGCCACGCTCAGCCACCACAACATCCTGAACAACGGCTACTTCGTGGCACGGCTGATGAACTTCAGCCACAAGGATCGTCTGGTAATTCCCGTGCCGCTGTATCACTGCTTCGGCATGGTGATGGGCAACCTCGGGTGCGTCACGCATGGCGCGACGATGATCTATCCCGAACAGGCATTCGATGCCGAGGCGGTGTTGCGCGCCGTTGCGGAAGAACGGGCGACTGCACTTTACGGCGTGCCGACGATGTTCATTGCGGAACTCGCGCTCGCCAACTTCGGCGACTTCGATCTTCGTTCGCTGCGCACCGGCATCATGGCGGGTGCGCCGTGTCCTGTAGAGGTGATGCGCAAAGTTCAGTCGCTGATGAACATGCACGAGGTCGCAATCGGTTACGGCATGACTGAAACGAGCCCCGTCTCGACGCAAACGCGGATTGGCGCGCCATTGGAGAAGCAGGTCAGCACGGTGGGGCAGGTGCATCCGCACGTGGAGATCAAAGTGGTCGATCCCGAAACCGGACAGACCGTGCCGCGCGGAACGCTCGGCGAGTTCTGCACGCGTGGCTACAGCGTGATGCTCGGTTACTGGAATAACGAAGCAGCAACCAGCTCGTCGATCGACGGCTCGCGCTGGATGCACACCGGCGATCTCGCGGTGATGGACGACGAGGGTTACGTGAACATCGCGGGTCGCATCAAAGACATGATCATTCGCGGCGGAGAAAATGTTTATCCGCGCGAAATCGAAGAGTTCCTGTACCGGCATCCGAAGATCAAAGAAGTGCAGGTG
>CAZLDA010000209.1:846-6974 GCA_964557875.1 uncultured Pseudomonadales bacterium
TTCGGTTGAGAAGAATATCGAGGCGTTCCTGAAGCTCGATCTGCCGGGTTCAAAGGTCGTCGTCGGCGGTGGTCCAGCCCTGGAAGAACTGAAGGTGAAATACCCGACGGCGAAATTCCTCGGCCCGAAGTTCGGCGAAGAACTGATGGCGTGGATTCAACTGGCCGAGGGAGAAACGCTTACCGAGGCCGAAGTGAAGGCGTTCTGCCAGGGACAGATCGCCCGCTACAAAGTGCCGCGCTACGTGAAGTTCGTGGATTCGTTCCCCATGACTGTGACCGGCAAGATCCAGAAATTCGTGATGCGCAAGGAGAGCATCGACGAACTGGGTCTGGACGCCACTGTTCGTACCGCATAGGCGTGGAATTAGTCACTCTAGGCTTATTCGAAAATAGTGTTGAACACATTCGATTGAATCGATTAAAGTCGATCCCGTAATCGATTCAATCGGTTCAACCGGTTCCAGCGATTACAGGTTTCAGCGTAGACAACCTCCACCGGATCGCAAGGTCCGATGGAACCGAAAGGCCAGAATCGCGACATGACGACGGACATCCTGACTCCAAACGAAGTGGCAGAGCTGCTCGCAGTCTCTCCGGTGACGGTGCGCCAATGGGCTCAGAAGGGCCTCATCGAAGCGCGCACGACGCCGGGTGGACATCGACGGTTCACCCGGGAGTCGGTGATCGATTTCGCGCGTCGTATGGCGATGACGTTGCCGGAGGGGTTCGCGCCGCCATCGGGCGCGCGCGTGTTGATCGTCGACGACGATCGGCAGTTCAACGGCATGCTGGTGGCGCTGTTCAAGCAGAAGTATCCGAGTGTCGAGGTGAGCGCTGCCTACGACGGTTTCGACGCAGGCCGACAGGTCTCGCGTTTCAAGCCGACGCTGGTGCTGCTCGACATCATGATGCCCGGCATGGACGGCGTTGAGGTGTGTCGCAGTCTGAAGGCAGACGAGACGTCGCGTTCCGCGCGCGTCATCGCGATGACCGGACACCCTACGCGGGAACTCGAACAACGAATCATCAGCGCGGGCGCCGAGCGGTTGCTGAAGAAGCCCTTCAGCACCGACGAACTGCTTGCGGTGTGCGGTTTGAACGAAACGGTAGGTTAAAGGTAGCGGGGAGATCCACATGTACGCGGAATATGATGTCAGCGTCGCCGATGAAGCCCTCGGCTTTGAAGCAAGGGAAAGCGAACTGATCGGTTTTCAGATCGTCAACGATCCGAATGCCGACGAAGAACATGACGAAGACGGTCCGTTGCCGCCGCGAGCGGCGCGTCGGCGGGTCGGTGCCAAACGGCGGGAGCGCGTGGGTATTGCGCCCACCAGCCGCGGCATCGGCGATGCGACAGAAATGTACCTGTCGGAGATCGGCGGATCGAAGCTGCTCACGCCGAAAGACGAGGCCGAAGTGGCGCGTCGCGTGCAGCGCGGCGACATGGCCGCGCGAGCGCAGATGATCGAGAGCAATCTGCGGCTCGTCGTGAAGATTGCCCGTCGCTACCTGAACCGCGGTCTGCCACTGCTCGACCTGATCGAGGAGGGCAATCTCGGTCTGATTCGTGCGGTCGAGAAATTCGATCCCGAAAAAGGCTTCCGCTTCTCGACGTATGCGACATGGTGGATCCGTCAGGCGGTGGAGCGCGGTCTGATGAACCAGGCAAAGACGATTCGCCTGCCGATTCACATCGCGAAGGAACTGAACACGTATCTTCGCGCGCAGCGCGAACTGTCGCAGAAGCTCGATCACGAGCCGACCGCCGACGACGTTGCCAAGCTGCTCGACAAACCCGTCGAAAACGTGCGGCATCTGCTCGACCTGGCAGACGACATCAGCTGCACGGAGATCTCTACGCTCGAACCGGAACGTGGCGCGTGGGATACGTTCGAAGACGGCGCTGCGATAGATCCTTCGCAGATGCTGCAGAACAACCGGTTGAAGGCGCGCATCGACGTGTGGCTCGGCGATCTGCCCGAGAAATCGCGCGATGTCGTGTGCCGTCGTTTCGGATTGCGCGGCCACGACATGGCCACGCTCGAAGAGGTCGGCCGTGAGATAGGCCTGACGCGCGAACGCGTAAGGCAGATTCAGGTCGAAGCGCTCAAAGAGCTGCGCACCAAACTGACGGACGCGGGCTACGATCGCGACGCCGTGCTGGGCTGAGCAGCGACCTTTCCTTTCCCGGCTTGCTGTGTAATCTGTCCCGAACTTCATCGGGACGGATTACCGCATGCCACAACCGAACGACACGACCGTTGCCTTCATAGGTCTCGGCGTCATGGGGTATCCGATGGCGGGACACCTGTCTCGCGCCGGATATCCCACCCGTGTTTACAACCGAACCCCAGCGCGCGCCGACGCGTGGAAGGCCGAGTATGCGGGCGAAGTCTGTGAAACGCCTGCTGTCGTCGCACGCGGTGCCGATATCGTGTTCATGTGTGTGGGCAACGACGATGACGTGCGCAGCGTCACCTACGGCGACAGCGGCGCCCTCGCCGGAATAAAACGCGGCGCCGTACTCATTGACCATACGACCGCTTCGGCGGAACTCGCGCGCGAACTTGAAGCCGAGGCGAAGCAGCGCGGCGCCGGATTTCTCGATGCGCCGGTGTCCGGCGGACAAGCCGGTGCACAACGCGGGCAGCTGACGATCATGGTGGGGGGTGATACCGAAACCTTCGCAGCTGTGGAGCCCGTTCTGACTACCTACGCGCGAGCCGTGAAGCTGATGGGACCCTGCGGCAGCGGCCAACTTACGAAGATGGTGAACCAGATCTGCATCGCCGGGGTGCTTCAGGGTCTATCCGAGGGGCTGCATTTCGCGGAACGGGCTGGGCTCGACGTCCTCAACGTGGTCGACGTGATTTCGAAAGGCGCGGCGCAGTCGTGGCAGATGGAGAATCGCTCGCCGACCATGGCGCAGCGCAAATTCGACTTCGGATTTGCGGTCGATTGGATGCGCAAGGACCTGGGTATCACGCTCGCGACGGCCCGACGCATCGGAGCACGCTTGCCGCTTACCGCATTGGTAGATCAGTTCTATGCCGACATTCAGGCGTCGGGCGGCGGCCGGATGGACACGTCGAGCCTGATCGAGCGCCTGCGCCGGTGAGGAACTGCGGCGTCTGTGTTAACGCTTTCCTACGGCGACGAAGTCGCGCTTCTTTGGACCGGTGTACAGCTGACGTGGCCGGCCGATCTTGTATTTGCCGCTGACCATTTCGCACCAGTGCGCGATCCAGCCCGGTGTGCGGCCCGTGGCAAAGATCACGGTGAACATCTCTGTGGGAATGCCGATCGCCTTCAGGATGATGCCGGAATAGAAGTCCACATTCGGATACAGGCGCTTCTCGATGAAGTAGTCGTCCTCGAGCGCGATCTTCTCCAACCGCTGCGCGATTTGCAGTAAGGGATCGTTTTCGGCGCCGAACTCTTCGAGCACTTCCTTGCAGGTCTGTTGCATGACCTTCGCGCGTGGGTCGTAGTTCTTGTAGACCCGATGTCCGAACCCCATCAGGCGGAACGAGTCGTTCTTGTCCTTTGCGCGCTTCACGAACTTGTCGACGTTCTTCACGTCGCCGATTTCGCGCAGCTGACTGAGTACCGCTTCGTTCGCACCGCCATGAGCGGGACCCCACAGCGCCGCGATTCCGGCGGCGATGCACGCGAACGGGTTTGCTCCGGTTGATCCGGCAAGGCGGACGGTAGACGTGGATGCGTTCTGCTCGTGGTCGGCGTGCAGCATCAGGATGCGGTCCATCGCCTTCGCGATGACCGGGTTCACCTTATAGTCCTCGCAAGGGTTGCCGAACATCATGCGCAGGAAGTTCGCGGCATAGCCTAAGTCGTTGCGCGGATACAGGAATGGCTGGCCGATGGAGTATTTGTAGCTCATTGCCGCCAAGGTGGGCATTTTCGCGATCAGGCGATGTGCGGTGATCCTGCGATGCTCGGGATTCTCGATGTCGAGCGAGTCGTGATAAAAGGCCGCCAACGCGCCCGTTACGCCGCACAGGATTGCCATGGGATGCGCGTCGCGACGGAAGCCGCTGAACAGATCACTGAGCTGCTCGTGCACCATCGTGTGATGCGTGATAGTGCGGTCGAAGGCTTCCTTCTCCGCCGCGCTTGGCAATTCGCCGTTCAACAACAGGTAGCACACTTCGAGGTGATCGGAACGTTCCGCCAACTGTTCGATCGGATAGCCGCGATACAGCAGCACGCCGGCATCGCCATCGATATAGGTGATCGCCGATTCGCACGACGCGGTCGAGACAAAACCGGGATCGTAGGTGAAGAGACCCGCTGCAGAGAGCTGTGCGATGTCGATGACGTCGGGTCCAACGGTGCCTTGCAAGACGGGCAAGTCGATCGGTGAGGCCGCGCCATCGATAGACAGGCGCGCAGTCTTGTCCGCCATTAGGGGCTCCTTGTCGCAGGGGAAAAAGCGAGAGGAGCGACTATAGATCGCAGCGATTTCGTTGTCACCCCGCCAAGGCATCGACTATGATCCGCACCCGCGTTAGTTGGGATCGTCGCGCTCGCAACGTCGATCGATCCGGCAAGAACCGCAAGCACTCTCAACACGGGTCCATTCCCAACATCGGTCTCAAGGTATGAAGACGGATCGTCCGATTTATCTCTCGCTGACGAAGTTCAAGTTTCCGCTGGCGGCAATTGCGTCGATCACGCATCGCATTACTGGAATGCTGCTGTTCGTCGGCATCGCGTTCCTCCTCTATCTGCTCGATGAATCGCTGACGTCCGCACAAGGGCTCGAGCAGGCGCGAGCAGCGCTCGCGTTACCGCTGCCGAAGGTGCTGCTGCTGGTCATCGTCGCGACGCTGATCTACCACTTCGTCGCGGGCATCAAGCATCTGTTTCTCGATTTCGATATCGGCGACACCATCGAAGGCGGGCGGCTTGCCGCGCAGCTGACGATCGTGATCTCGGTGGTGTTGATCGGATTTGCGGGAGCATGGTTGTGGTAACCAACGTCACCAGTTTCGGCCGCAGCGGACTTTCCGACTTCGTCGTTCAGCGCGTTACCGCGGTGATCATCGGGCTGTACGTGTTGTGTCTGTTCGGGTTCTTCCTCGCCAACCCGAACGTCACGTTCGAAGCGCTGTCGGCATTCTTCAGCTATCTGCCGATGAAGATGTTCTCGACGCTTGCGGTGCTTGCGACAGCCGCGCATGCGTGGATCGGCATGTGGACGGTGGGTACCGACTACATCCGCAGTCACTATTTTGGTGCGCACGCCATGGCGTTCCGCATCGCTTATCAATTCGGTTGCCTGGCACTGTTGTTCATCTATGTGCTCTGGGCGCTGCAGATCTTCTGGAGAACCTGAGCGATGCCCAGCATCCGTAAAATGGAATTCGACGGCGTCATCGTTGGTGGCGGCGGGGCAGGCATGCGCGCGGCGCTTCAACTCGCGCAGTCCGGATTGAAGACTGCGGTCATCACCAAAGTGTTCCCCACGCGTTCGCACACCGTGTCTGCACAAGGCGGCATCACATGCGCGATCGCCAGTGACGATCCGAACGATGACTGGCGCTGGCACATGTACGACACCGTAAAGGGGTCGGACTACATCGGCGACCAGGATGCGATCGAGTACATGTGCAGCGTCGGGCCGCAGGCGGTGTATGAACTCGAACACCTGGGCATGCCGTTCTCGCGCACCGAGTCGGGACGCATCTATCAGCGTCCGTTCGGCGGCCAGTCGAAGAACTTCGGAAAAGGCGGGCAGGCAGCACGTACGTGCGCGGCTGCGGACCGCACCGGCCACGCGCTGTTGCACACCCTTTATCAGGCGAACCTGCGCGCGAAGACGACGTTCATGAACGAGTGGTTCGCCGTGGACCTGGTCACCAACCAGGACGGCAAAGTCGTCGGCGTCATTGCAATCGAAATCGAAACGGGCGAGGTGGTGTTCGTCGAATCGAAAGCGACGGTGTTTGCGACAGGCGGCGCCGGCCGAATCTATGCATCGACGACGAATGCGTTGATGAATACCGGCGATGGCGTCGGCATGGCGCTGCGTGCCGGGTTGCCGGTGCAGGACATTGAAATGTGGCAGTTCCATCCCACCGGCATCGCCGGCGCGGGTGTACT
>CAZLDA010000210.1:0-6972 GCA_964557875.1 uncultured Pseudomonadales bacterium
GCGGCGGTATCAAAGGGATCACAAGCCAACCCCCAGACACCTTCAGTCGCGTGCGCGACGATGCCGCCTGATCGCAGCACGTCGGCGGCGACGCCCAGGTGAAATGCTTCGTTGATCAGCAATCGCGTTTCAGCTTTTTCCGGCACGCTGCTGCGCAAGGCGCGCATTCTGTTCCAAAACCCGCGATGCATTCGCTTCCCGATCGGCGCTCAACCGTTGCGCCAGTGCGGAATCGCTGAGCGCTAGGATTTGCGCAGCGAGATACGCTGCGTTTTTCGCGCCGGCCTTACCTACGGCGACCGTCGCAACGGGAATGCCGCCCGGCATCTGAACGGTTGAAAGCAGCGCATCGAATCCAGACAACGGGCCTGAATCAATGGGCACGCCAATAACGGGCTTGATCGTATGTGCGGCAACCGCACCGGCGAGGTGTGCCGCCATTCCGGCGCCACAGATGAACGCGTGACATCCGCGCGTCTGTGCATCGGCAACGTAGTCGGCCGTAGCGCGTGGCGTGCGATGCGCCGAAGTGATCCGCACCTCACAACCGACCCCCAGCGATTCGAGCGTCTCGGCAGCGCCTTGCATGACCGGCCAGTCGCTCTCGGAGCCCATGAGGATGGCAACCCAGGTCATTGTGTGTCTCTCGTCGTGCGTGGGCGCCGAATATAACCGTCGCGATTGGTCTCCACAAATCCCGCGAGCTCCAGCTCCACCAATGCACCCAACACATCTTCAACGGGCATGCCTGACGACTTTACGATGTCGTGCAGTTGCGTTACTTCGACGGATACGGCCGCCAGCACACGCGCAAGAAGCGGACTCGACGGCCCGCTCGTTTCCGCCTCCGCAGAGGGTAACGCCTCCATTCCGAGTGCTTCGAGCACATCCAGCGCACTTTCGACCAGCGCAGCGCCTTGCTTGATCAGCCGATGGCAGCCTCCGTTGCGACCTCCACGCACGGGTCCGGGTACGGCGAGCACATCGCGACCCTGCTCGAGCGCCATGCGCGCCGTGATCAGGCTGCCGCTTCGCACGGTTGCTTCGACAACGACAACCGCCGCCGAAAGGCCGCTGATGATCCGATTTCGTTCGGGGAAGTGGCCCTTGAGCGGGGCCACCGATGGCGGGTACTCGGACACCAGTGCACCCGACGCGGCAACCAGTTCGCGAGCCAGACCATAGTGCGTCGACGGATAGATATGACCATGCCCGCCGCCCATCACTGCTACCGTCGCGGCGCCTGCTTCTAGCGCTCCGCGGTGTGCGCTCCCGTCGATGCCTGCTGCCAGACCGCTGATGATTGCAATCCCCGCGCGGCCGAGATCAAACGCCAGCGACCTCGCAACTTCGCGGCCGGATACAGAGGATCGCCGACTGCCGACTATCGCCAACGACATCGGCCTGCACAGCGCGGCGCGTTCGCCTTGGAAAAACAGCGCGAGCGGCGGATCCGGCGTTGCAGCTAACAACGGCGGGTATGACTCGTCACGAAGATCGATCAGCTCGAGACCGAGTCGCTCGATCTCGCGAGTCTCTCGGGCGAGCTCCGAGGCACTCGGCACCTTTAGTCCGTGCTCGACCTGCAGACGGCCTACCGCGTCGCCCGCGGTGCCGCCCGTTCGCCAAGCCGAAGTAACTGATCGTCGCACGGTCGCATGACTAGTGCCGCGAGCCATCAGCGCCGAAAGCAAGGACCGCAGTTCTGGAGGTGACACGCGCAGCTTCTCGGTCGAAACCGCGCATTGGAGCGCGCCTGTGCGCTACGGGATGTAGGGCGAAACGGATCCGAGTGTGCGCCACGACATCGCGGCGCTCAGCATCAGGGATTTCTTACTTCGTCGAGAATCGCCAGCGGGCGCTCAGCGGCCAGGACGAGACCGTAGGAGACCTTCTCGAATACGCGGAACACCATGAGAATGCCGGCGCGCTCCGAAGGGAGTCGAACGGTGTCTCTTGCGATTCGGTCTTTCGCTAACGCACCGCGCTTATAGATCGCCAGAACGTTGCCCGATACGAGGCCTTCACGTTCGCCACGGTCGATCACCACGACGTCGTATTGACCAACCTGCGTGACGCCACCGAAGACGGAGATGAGTTGCCCGTTGATAGGCTTCGCCGGCGCGCTCGGGAAGAACGTCGAATCGACTTTGCGCTCTTCCGTCGGAAGCACGCGGTCACCGATCTGCACTTCTTCGCGCGAGCTGTTCACGAAGAAGGTTGAAATGTCTCCTTCGCTCGCAACGACCCGACCCAAACCTATATAGGTCGCTTCCAGCCCGAGCATCTCCTGCGTCACGGGATCACGGTACATTTCGCCGCGGCGCACGAAGCTGTACGACTCGCTTTCGGGCAGCGCGCCGCGCACATAAAGGCGATCGCCGCCACCCACTACTAAGCGCTCACTGTCGCCCTGCACCACGTATGGCGCCGCATCGAGCTCAGCGGGTGTGACGATTCTGTTCTGAACCAGGAAGCCCTGAATCGCATCGAGGTTGATGGCCGGTATCGCGGACTCGAGAGGCGTTGCACGGATCTGCGGCGACATCTTGGTGTCTGAAGAGGGTGATGCTTTATACGTTCGCCCGGCATCACCCCGATCGACAACCAGCGCAGGCTGGCCCTCGATGTAGACCAACCGGACTGTATCGCCGGGGAAAATGAGGTGCGGATTTTCGATCTGCGGGTTCGACCGCCAGAGCTCCGGCCACTGCCATGGCTTCTCCAGGAACCGGCCGCTGATATCCCAAAGCGTGTCGCCCTTCTGAACGGTATAGGAATCCGGATGGTCCGCCTTCAAATAGGGTTCGAGATTGCCCGTAGACTGTGCCCACGCTGTGACTGCGATCAGCGCAGCACCGAGCAAAACAGGGACCGATTTCCACATGTTTTGAATCCTTTTATGATACGCGGGCAGCACGGTGGGCGCGGCTGTTCCACAAGCAGAAAATCATTAGCGTTCTGAATCTTAGCAGCACAAATTGCACCAATACTAGAGATAGATCACACCGTCATGGCACTGCTAACTATCCTCGAGTATCCCGACCCTCGATTGCGTACGAAGGCGACTCTTGTGGACAAAGTCGACGACTCTATTCGCCGCCTGATCGACGACATGCTGGAGACAATGTATGCCGCGCCGGGTATCGGATTGGCGGCCAGCCAGGTGAACGTGCACAAGCGAATCATCGTCGTGGACGTCTCCGACAAACGTGACACGCCCTACGCTTTCATCAACCCGCAGATCGATCTTCTCGAGGGCGAGCAAGAGACGCAGGAGGGTTGTCTATCGATTCCGGGATTCTATGAACTGGTGACCCGCGCTGACCGGATTCGGGTGCGCGCCCTCGATCGAAACGGAGCACCGTTCGAACTGGTAGCCGATGGCACGCTCGGCGTGTGCATCCAGCATGAGTGTGACCATCTCGAGGGCAAGCTGTTCGTCGACTACCTGTCGAGTCTGAAGCGGCAGCGCATCCGCAAGAAGCTCGAGAAACAGCATCGCGTTGGCACCTGACCCGTTGGCACCGCTCCCACAGTCGAGGCTCCGGTTGGGTTTCGCCGGCACGCCCGAGTTTGCCGCCACCATTCTGTTTGCGCTGCTCGAGCGTCATGACGTCGCCGTGGTCTATTGCCAACCGCCAAAACCGACCGGCCGGGGCCGCAAGCTAAGACCATCGGCCGTTGAGACGTTAGCCCGCGATCGTGGCCTTGAAGTGCATACGCCGAAGTCGCTACGGGGGGAAGCCGATCGGTTGGCCTCCTATCAGCTCGACGCCTTGATCGTCGCCGCGTACGGCCTGATGTTGCCGGCAGCCATACTCGAGACACCTCGGCACGGGTGCATCAACGTCCACGCGTCACTGTTACCAAGATGGCGCGGGGCCGCCCCCATCGAACGCGCCTTGATGGCTGGCGACGAGACTACAGGCGTCTCGATCATGCAGATGGACGCAGGCCTCGACACCGGTCCCGTGCTCAGCCAAGTCGAATGCGCAATCGAGCCAAGCGACACCGGTGAATCGCTCCATCAACGTCTCGCCCAGCTGGGTGCGGATGCGCTGATCGAATGCCTCGATCATCTCGAAACAACCAAGGCCACCCCCCAAACTGACGTTGGCGCGACGTACGCGCAGAAGTTGACCGCGGCGGATTCGTTCGTTCGGTGGGATGTGCCGGCTATCGAGTTGGCAAACCGCATCAGGGCCTTGAACTCGCGACAGCCTGCGTTCTGCCTTATCGACGGAGAGCGTGTTCGACTGTTGCTTGCCGAGGCCATCGACATCCAGAGTGGCGGCGCGCCGGGAACGGTCATCGCGCTCGATCGGCATGGACTCGTTGTTGCGTGCGGTACGGGGCGAGTGCGCGTGACGCGCCTAGCGCTCACCCGAGGCAGCGGCAAGCCGATGGACATTGCCTCTCTGATCAACGGCTATCCGGAGCTCATTCGACCTGGGCAGACGCTTGACGCACCGACCTAACGCGCGCGGCTACGCTGCCGAGTTGCTGCACCAGGTAGTGAACGATGGTCGCTCGCTAGACCGCGTCCTGGGAGAAGCTCGTCCTCGAGAACGCGACCGCGCTCTTGTGCACGAGCTGACGTTCGGAGCCACGCGATATTTCTACTCCTTGCTCGATGAAGTGAATTCGCGGCTGACGACGTCGCTCAAGCCGCGCGACTCCATCGTGCTCTGCCTGCTCGTCGTCGGCGCTTATCAGTTGCGCCATACGCGCATACCCGGTTACGCAGCCGTCAACGAGACCGTGGACGCAAGTCGCCAGATAGGGCGACCGTGGGCCCGCGGGCTAGTCAATCAGATATTGCGACGTATGGTCGCGGAGCCATCGCCGCCGGCGACTTCTGACGAAGCTGCGTTCGATCACCCCCAATGGTTGGTCGACCTGCTGCGTTCGGACTATCCGGAATCCAGTGAGGCAATCATGCGCGCGAACCAGACGCGCGCGCCGCTGTCGCTACGCGTCAATCTTGCGCGGACCACACGCGAGGCACTGCTAGGCTCACTGGCCCGCGCAGGTGTGAGCGCCCACTTTGGCGACACCGAAGAGGCCATCGTACTGACTAACCCGATGCCGACGTCCGGCATCCCAGAGATCAAATCAGGACTCGCAAGCGTGCAGGATTCGGGCGCGATGCGCGCAGCACACGTACTCGCTCCGGTCGCGGGCGAACGTATTCTAGATGCCTGCGCAGCGCCGGGCGGCAAGGCAATCCATCTGTTCGAGCGGGCGCCCGGGATCCAGCTCACCGCACTAGAGGTCGATCCCGAGAGGTGCGACCTCATGCGCGCCGAGTGCGCGCGAGTCGGCGTTGACGTCGCAATATTGCAGGGCGATGCGACGAACCTCGAGTGGTGGGATCGGCAGCCGTACTCCGCCGTGTTGCTTGATGTTCCCTGCAGTGGAACGGGAACGTTGCGCCGGCATCCTGACATCAAGTTGCTCAAGCGCGCATCCGACATCGAGCAGTATCAGCGCATCCAGCTCGACCTGCTGCACAACCTGTGGGCAGTGATCAAGCCGGGTGGGCGACTGGTCTATTGCACTTGCTCGATCCTGTCTCAGGAAAACGATCGGGTGATCGACCGATTTCTAACGTGGACCGCCGATGCCAGCGTGAATTCCATCGACGCCACTTGGGGTTTGGCGACGCGACACGGTCGTCAGATTGTTCCGCGTCCCGACGGAGCCGACGGCTTCTATTTTTCGCGGCTCACCAAACGCGTTCAGTAGACCCTTTCAGGTGCGTGCTTCGGCCCTTTGAAGCGTTTGTACTCCCACTGATACTGGGCCTGATCGGTGAGGACGAGGCGTTCTATAGCGCCGTTCATCAGGGCCAGGAACTCGCTCTGACTGGCGCAAGTCTCGAGCTGCGGCAGCGCCTCGAAGCCCAGTGAAAATCCCGCGGCATGCGGAAGGCGACGTGCGTGCGCCATCATCACGCTCGGCCGCAGCTTCGTGACCAACCTGTACGCGAGTGTCATGGTGAGTGCCGGTTGGCCAAAAAAGGGGGCGTACTCTCCCGCCGCAGTTCCGGGCACCTGGTCTGGCAGCAATCCGACCACACCACCGCTCTTCAATGCCGCATACAATTTTCGAATGCCACCCGTCGTTGCTGGAAGCAAGACACTTCCGGTGCGTGTGCGACCCTCTCGAACGATCTGATCCAATCCAGGAACACGCGGTGGATCGTAGAGAGCCGTGAGCCTGCAGTGGGCACCGAGAAAGAGATTCAGAACCTCCCAGTTGCCGAAGTGAGGAACGAGCAGCAAGACACCTTTGCCAGCTCGCCGCGCGCGATCGATCATCTCGACCCCTGCGGTCGCGACGATGGAGCTTTTCCAACGGTCGTCGCGACTCCAAATCATTCCGGTCTCTGCAGCAAAACACCCGGTATGCCTCAAACTTGAACGAGCGACTCCTTCGATCTCGCGCCGCGACAGGTTCGGAAACGACAAGCGCAAATTCGTCAGCGTGGTTTTCCTGAGCCGACCTCCCACACAAAACGCCACATCCCCAACAGATATGCCGAGGCGCTGCGCGCCCGCGAGCGAAAGCGGTTTCAGCATTCGGAGCAGCACCCTCAGCGCGAATCCTGCAATGTGATCGCTCAACACCCACCGCCCGCGCTTTTGACCAAGCCCGCAATTTACCTCAACATTGTCGGCATCTTACTCACGAACATCTCATGCCGCTCGTGCTGCTCGATCGGGACGGAGTCGTCAACGAAGACTCTCCGAACTACATCAAGAATCCTTCCGAATGGGTACCGATCGATGGCAGCCTGGCAGCAATCGCGCGCCTCAATCGCGCCGGCAGCGCAGTGGCAATCTGCAGCAATCAAGCCGCCGTCGCGCGCGGGATCCTGTCGATCGAGACGCTGCATGCTATTCATGAAGTAATGCGGCTGCGTCTAGCGGAGAACGGGGGGCATGTTGATGCAGTCTTCTGTTG
>CAZLDA010000211.1:0-6959 GCA_964557875.1 uncultured Pseudomonadales bacterium
CTCGCGCGGGCTGACGCGAAGCGGGCAACCGAGGACCTCTCCGCGGGACGATCACTCGGTCCGCTGCACGTTGTTCCGCTCGCGTTGAAGGATCTGAACGAAACCGCGGGCATCCGCACTACGGGCGGCGGGAAGATTCACTCGGACTACGTTCCGGCCGCCGACTGCACCGCGGCACGGCGGCTGCGCGATGCGGGAACGATTCTGCTCGGGAAGCTCAACACGCACGAATACGCGTACGGCGTCACCACGAACAACCCGCACTACGGTCCCACCCGCAATCCATGGAACCTCGAGCACATTCCCGGCGGATCCAGCGGCGGCTCCGGTGCAGCCATCGCAGCCGGCCTCGCAACGCTGGGTACCGACACCGGTGGCAGCATCCGTATGCCCGCGTCCGTGTGCGGCGTGGTCGGCCTGAAGCCGACTTACGGCCGCGTGAGCAAATCCGGCGTGCTGCCGTTGTCGTACCTGTTCGACCACGCGGGTCCGCTGACCCGCACCGTGGAAGACGCCGCGCTGCTGCTGAACGCCGTTGCGGGCTACGACCCGCTCGATCCGAACACGGTGCGCACGCCGACCGAGGACTACACCGCGCTGCTGCACGGCGATTTGAGCGGACTCCGTATCGGCGTTCCGCGCGCCTATTTCTACGATCACCTGCAAGACGGCATCGCCGGTCCGGTCGAAGAGGCGATCACGACGTTGCGACGCCTCGGCGCCGACGTGCGTGATGTCGCGGTTCCGGGCGTCGCAGAAGGGGTCGGCGCGCTGTTCGCGCCGGTGCTCGCGGAGGCACAGGAGATTCACGCGGATGCGATGCGGACGCGACCCGGCGACTTCGGCGCCGACGTGCGCGGATTGCTGGCAAGTCCGCCGCCCGAGGGCGCCGCGTTGATGCGCGGACTGCGCGCGCGCGACGCACTGTGCGTGTCGGTGCGCAACGCACTGGAATCCGTCGATCTGCTCGTCACGCCGACCACGCCGATCGTCGCGGCGCGGATCGGCGAGGAGACCGTCCGCTATGGTGGAATCGAAGAGTCGATCCTTTCGGCAATGATCCGCTGCACCGCGCCGTTCAACGCCACCGGTCTTCCTGCGCTGTCGTTACCGTGCGGATTCACGCCGGCCGGACTGCCGATAGGGCTGCAGATCGTCGGACGGTCGTTCGACGAAAGCACGGTACTGCGCGTGGGGCACGCGTACGAACAGGCGACCGACTGGCACCTGCGCAAACCCGAGCTCTGAGCGGCCCCCCTCAATCATCCCGTCAGCCGCGTTCACTGGCGGAATTCGAGCCCTTCGAATTCGCCGGAGTTGCGCCATTCGTCGATGTACTTGAAATACGCCATCGCGCCGCCCGGATGTCCGACGGCGAGTTTTGCTCCGGGGCCGGGCGCCTGACCTTCGTTGTTGTAATAGCCCGGTGTGCAGTCGGGCGAACCGATCATGCGCCCCGCACCCGTGAGCAGCAGTTCGATCCAGGCGTTCTCAGCTTCCTTCGTTACCTCCACCTGACTCGCACCGGTGTCGAGCGCGCGGCGGATCACCATCGCGATGGTCTTGCCGGACTCCGTGAGGTTGTGCGGCACGTTCGAGATCAGATTGGCGCCTTGCGTCGGCTGCACGAAGAACGCGTTCGGAAAACCGTGCACGTGAATGCCGTGCTTCGAGCGCATGCCCTCGGCCCAGTACTGCGAGAGTTTCAATCCATCGCGTCCTGTTAGATCGAAGCCGGCGCGCCGCGTGTACGGCGTGCCCACTTCGAATCCAGACGCATAGATGATGCAATCCACTTCGTATTCGACGCCGGCCACCACCACACCGCGTTCCGTGATCCGTTCAACGCCCTTCCCGTCGGTATCGACCAGACGCGCACCCGGCTCGTTGTACGCATCGAGATACTCGTCGTGGAAGCACGGCCGCTTGCACAGCTGGCGGTACCACGCCTTCAGGCGTTGTGCGGTCTCGCGATCTCTAACGATCGTGTCCACCCGCGCGCGGATCTCGTCCATCTTCTCGTAGTCCGAATCCTCGTACGCCGCGAGCATGTTCTGCGGCGTCATCTTCTCGCGCGGCAGTTCCATGATCTTGCTGCGAATGCGCCGCGACAGGTCGGTCCAGCCATCCTGCACGAGGTCTACCTCGGCCGAACCGAAGCCGGCCTGGTTGGCGGTGAAGTTCTCGAGCCAGCGTTGCTGCCAGCCCGGCGTGGCGATTTGCGCGAACCATTCCGGATCGATCGGCACGTTGGCGCGCACGTCCACCGAAGATGGCGTGCGCTGGAACACCAACAGTTGCTTGCAGGCGCGCGCGAGGTGCGGCACGCACTGCACCGCGGTTGCACCGGTGCCGATGATGGCGACGCGTTTGTCGGCGAGCTTATCGAGGGGCGCACCGGATGGATCGCCGCCGGTGTAATCGTAGTCCCAGCGGCTGGTGTGGAACGAATGGCCCTTGAACGAATCGATGCCGGGAATGCCCGGCAATTTCGGAACGTGCAGCGGACCCGTGCCCATGCCGATGAACTGCGCGGTGAACGAATCGCCGCGGTTTGTCGTGATGCGCCAACGCGAGTGTTCCGCCTCCCAGGCGAGTCCCGTCACCTCCGTATGGAACAACGCGTTGTCATAGAGACCGAACTGCCGACCGATGCGCTGGCACTGCTGCAGAATCTCGGGCGCGTGCGCGTATTTCTCGGTTGGCCTGTGTCCGGTCTCTTCGAGCAGCGGCATGTACACCATGGACGCGGTGTCGCACTGCGCGCCGGGATAACGGTTCCAGTACCACGTGCCGCCGAAGTCGCCGCCTTTCTCCACGATGCGCACGTCGGTTACGCCCGCCTCGACCAGCCGCGCGCCCGTGACGAGACCCGCGAAACCGCCGCCGACGAACGCGAACGTCACGTGATCCGTTTTCGGCGCGCGTTCCACGAACGGCGTATACGGATCTTCGAGGTAGTGCGCCAACTGTCCGGCGACGCGCAGATATTGTTCGTTGCCGTCGGCGCGCAGTCGCTTGTCGCGCTCTTCGAGGTACTTGCGGCGCGTCGCGTCTTTGTCGAGCGGTTGCGGCCCAGACGCAGGTGTGGATGCAGATGTCGTCATGTCGTTTTCTTCTCTACCGAGTTCTTGCTGTGTCAGTTACCGCGTGACCAAACCAACGGATTCTTCGGGCCGTTCGCGAGTTCGCCCGCGGGCAGATCCGCGAGCCAGTGTTTCAGATCGCCGCGCTGGAAGTCGGTGGCCCGCGCCACACGCGCGCCGGCGGCGAAATAGATGATCGTCATCACGCTGCGCATGGTCTTCGACGGATTGCCGGCGGCGCCGTGAATGGTCCAACCGGCGTGGAAGGTCGCGTCACCGGCGTTGAGCGCACCGTGTGTGTTCACCTCGAAGCCACGTCGTTCGATCAGCGCGTCGAAGTACGCCTGCGAATCGTCGCCGATGCCTTCCATACCGAGATTGCCGAACGCATGCGAACCGGACGCAAATCGCATCGACCCGACTTCAGGCGGAATGTCGAGCAGCGGCATCCACATCGTGATGGTGTGCGTGGTATCGAGCGGCCAGTACGTCTGATCCTGATGCCACGGCGTGAAGCCGCCGCCCGGCTCCTTGTACAACGCCTGATCGTGGTAGAGACGAACGCCGTCCACACCCATCAGTTCCGCCGCCACGCGCGCGAAACGGCGCGCCAGCGTGAAACCGGCCATGGGCGATTCACGTCGCCACAGATTCGGCGACTGCACGAATGCCTTGCCGTACGTGTCGCGTTCTTCGAGCGGCCGCTTGTCATAGCGGTGCGCCATCGTCGCCTCGTCGATGAGCGGGCGATACACCGCCACTTCGTCGGCACTCGCGAGCCCGCGCACGCACACGTGACCGTCGCGCTGGAACGCCTCGATGGATTCGCGAGCGAGCGGATACGGATCATCGAGCACCGGCAGCGTCATCGTCAGCGCCAGGCGAAGTACGGCTGTTCGTAGTGATGCACCCGCGTAGCACGCCCGGCGATGCAGACCTCGCGGAACTGAAACAACATCGCCGCCGTCGGCGCGGCGATCCAGCTGTCGCCTACCGGCATTCGTAACACGGGTCTATCGCTTTCCGGAATGTCCTCGAGCACGGGCGCATCGGCGCGCATGAACTCGTCGATCGGTATGCGGTGGATCGTCTCCACCTCCGCCGGGTTGCGCTGCAATTCGCGCCGCGGACCCGCCCACACGACTACCGGGGTGATTGCGTACCCGGATCGGGTAACGAAATCGTCGAGGCGCCCCATTATGGAGTCGGTGTCGAGCAGAAGACCCACCTCTTCGGACATCTCGCGCAATGCCGTCTGCTCCGGCGTTTCGCCTTCGTCGATGCGGCCGCCGGGTAACGCCCACTGCCCGGCGTGATCGCGCAGTTGCGAAGAGCGGCGCGTGAGTATCAGCGCAGCGCGCGACTGCCATTCGTTGTGCGCAGGCATGCCGGAGAGATCCGCACCGTAGCCTTCGTCGGCCACCGTGATCGCAACCGCGGCCGAGCGATGTCGGTGATCGCCGCGTTCCTCCACGTCGAATCGCGCGAGGTTGTCGCGGATTCGCTGCTTGAGCCGTTCGTCACACTCCACGATGATCTGATCCTTGCGGAAGCTGGTCAGCATGCCAAAGACACCATGACGGCTCAAACGTTCTCGCCGCGTCTAACCGCGCCGCGGAGTCACTGATCAATCCAGTCGTGCACGACGAACGCCGCGCGGTGCTGTATGGCATCGGCGCCGTGCTGTTGTGGTCCACCGTTGCGACCGGTTTCAAGCTCGGCCTTAGAGAGTTGGCGCCGCTCGAGTTGTTGTGGCTCGGCGCTGTTACATCGTTCGTGTTTTTCGCGGCGGCCAGTCTCGTCACCGGGCGGTGGCCGGCGATCCGTGCTTTGTCGGGCCGCGACTGGCTGCGCCTGGGCGCACTCGGCCTGCTGAACCCGTTCCTCTACTACCTGATTCTGTTCGAAGCGTACGCGCGGTTGCCGGCTCAGATCGCGCAGCCGCTGAACTACACGTGGGCCGTCACGCTTGCGCTGTTGGCGATTCCGGTGCTCGGCCAGCGCATGTCGTGGCGCATGGGCGTTGGCATGCTGGTGAGTTATTGCGGCGTGGTGGTGTTGTTGTCGCAGGGTCGCGTCGACGGCTTTGCGGATGTCAGCACCGTTGGCGTTGCGCTGGCGCTCGGCAGCACGCTGGTCTGGGCGACGTATTGGCTGGCCACGGTTCGCGCCAGTGAAGATCCGTTGGTGATGATGACGGCGGGGTTTGCCGTGGGTGCGGTCGCCATCGGGCTGGCGTGCGGGTTCACGCTCGGGTTGCCGGAGTTGAGTTTCCGCCGGCTCGGGTTCGGGGCGTGGGTCGGCCTGGTGGAGATGGGTGTGACGTTTCTACTGTGGCAACAGGCCCTGCGACTAACGGCGCACGCCGGGCGTGTCGCTCAGCTGATCTTCCTTTCGCCGTTCATCTCGCTGGTGTTGATCGATCAGGTGCTGGGCGAGCAGGTGCACGGGAGTTCGTTGATGGGTTTGGCCGGCATCGTCGCAGGATTGCTGATTGCTGGAGGGCCTCAGGCAAGGCACGCGCCACCGAAGCCGCACTAGACACCTTGCAAGACAACCGGCGGAACCGCCGTTTGGTACTGTCAACTGAGCGAGACGCATAGTTCAATGCGCATTCCAAGATTGCCGTGTTCACCGTCTTTGCTGGTTCTCATCGGACTGTTTGCGGTGCTGCTCATCGGTCCGTTGCTGATCGACGTACCGCCGCTGACGGATACGGTCGATCCGCTGTCGCTCGCAGACGCCGACAGTCGCTTCGCCGAAATCGAGCACATCCGTGTTCACTACAAGGAAGAAGGCAGCGGTGAGCCGACCTTCGTTCTGCTGCATGGCTTCGGCGCCAGTGTGTTCACGTGGCGCGTCGTCATGGCGCAGTTCGGCGAGCTTGGCCGCGTCGTCGCGTACGATCGCCCGGCATTCGGTCTGACCGAACGGCCGCTGCAGTGGCACGGACAGAATCCGTACGGCGAAGCGGCTCAGGTGGCGATTGCGATCGGACTGCTCGATTCGCTGCAGATCGATTCGGCGGTCTGGATCGGCAACTCGGCGGGCGCGCGCGTCGCGGTCGACGTCGCTCTGAGGCATCCGAATCGAGTCGAGGCGCTGGTACTGGTCGATCCCGCATTGAACTCGCCGGGGCGATGGCTCCGGCCGCTACTGCGCACACCGCAAGTCGAGCACATCGGAATGCGCAGAGTGCGCAGCCTCGCCGATCGGGGCGACGAGGCAATCCGGCGTGCGTGGCACGATCCCAGTCTGATTACGCCCGAGGTTTACGCCGGATACAGAAAACCATTGCAGGCCAAGGACTGGGACAAGGCGCTGTGGCAATTCGCCACCGCCGATCAGGCCATGCTCTCGACCGAGTTATCACTCCTCTCGACGATTCCCACCCTCGTGATCACCGGCGCTGACGATCGCATCGTGCCGCAGCAGAAGTCGATCGATCTGGCCGCGCGGATTCCCGGCAGCCGGTTCGTCGCGCTGCCGGACTGCGGCCACGTGCCGCAGGAAGAATGCCCCGGACCGTTCATGGACGCGGTGCGCGAGTTCATCGTGCAGGTAGAACAATCAGGCCGTTGAACGCCGTCAGCGCGCGATCTTCGCGAGCCACTCCGAAATCGCCGACGCAATCTCCTCGGGCGAGTCTTCCTGCAGGAAATGGTTGCCCTTCACGGTCACCTCCTGCTGATTCGGAAAGGCGCGGCAGAACTCACGCTGCGAACCCACCAGAATCGCGCCGGGCTCCGCGTTCACGAACAACTTCGGCACCCTGCTCTTTGCCAACCAATCCGCGTACTGCTGCACCCGTGCAACCACGACGGCCGGCTCTCCGTGCGAGATCACGGGCCGGGGATCGCGTATGATTTCAAC
>CAZLDA010000212.1:0-4421 GCA_964557875.1 uncultured Pseudomonadales bacterium
CCAATCCTTCGCACATTTTCAATTCAGCCTGGTGTGTGCTGTCTGCTTACTCGACCGCGGCTTCTTGTCGTCGTTGGTTGATGCCTTCAATCAGTGTGGATCGTCTGTGGGCGTTTCGAAGATCGGAACACTTGAGCCGCTTTGGTGCAGTATTCCGCTCAGCAATTGGGTATGAGTATGGCTATATCGTCGGCGAATCAGCCTTCACACGTTACGGTCGTGTGCGCGCTGATCGAATGTGCGGACCGTGTACTGGCTGCCAAGCGTGGGATGGGAAAGGCACGTGCTGGACGGTGGGAATTCCCAGGCGGAAAAGTGCATCACGACGAATCTGCCGAGCAGGCTCTCGTGCGAGAGATAAGAGAGGAACTCGGCTGTGTCGTTCGGCCGTTGCGCGAATTGTCACGTGTCGAGCATCGCTACCCGGATATCGCGGTGACGCTGCTTCCGTTTGTGTGCGAACTTGTCGAAGGAACGCCGAGTGCGCTGGAGCACGCGGAACTCCGATGGATCGATCGCGAAAGCATCCACTCGATTGAGTGGTCCAACGCAGACCTTCCCATCGCCATCGATTACTTCGCGGCTAAGCGGTAGGCAAACCTTCAGCCAGGAAATGCTCCGCGATGGCGCAATGTGCCGCCACGCCGCGCGCCAGTACGGATTCGTTAAGCACCATGCGGTTGGAATGGCACGGGCAGGCGGTGTGCCAGTCTTGTCCGTCCGGACAGACACCCAACATCATCATCGCGCCGGGTACACGCTGTAGAACGTAGGAGAAATCCTCCGCTCCCATGATCGGTTTCTGCATGGTTTGCCATGCGTTAGCGCCCAACAGATTGCCGATGGCGCGCTCGACCATCGAAACGGCGCGGGCGTCGCATACAGTAACGGGAAAGCCTCGCGTGATTTCGACGTCGGCCTCCGCACCATGCGCACGCGCAATGTTCTCGGCGATGCGTGTTATGCCCGCATGCACTTTGGCACGCGATTCTTCCGACACCGATCGAATCGTGCCGGTGAGACGTGCCGACTCCGGAATGACGTTGTTGGTAGAGCCGGCTTCGATCTGCGCAATTGTGACTACGACCGGGTCGAACGCGTCGATCTGTCTGGTAACCAGAGTCTGCAGCGCGGTTACGATTTCACATGCGATTGGAATTGGATCTAGCGCGTGATGCGGCATCGAGGCGTGGCCGCCGCGACCGCGCACATCGACCTTCACAACATCGGCCGACGCGAGCATCGCGCCGGCTTTCGAGGACAACATACCCGCGGGTGCATTCGGCGCGATGTGAATCGCGAATGCGGCGTCGGGTGCCGGATTATCGAGCAGACCGTCTTCGATCATGAACCTGGCACCGTGATGGCCCTCCTCGCCGGGCTGGAACATGAACATCACGCGTCCCGCGAGCCGCTCGCGTTGCGCGCAAAGAAGTTTTGCGGCCGACACGAGCATGGCGGTGTGGGCGTCGTGACCGCATGCGTGCATCGCGCCGGTGACTGTCGAGCTGAACTCGACGTTCGTATCTTCAGGCATCGGTAGCGCATCCATGTCGCCGCGCAGCAGCACGGTTCTACCGGGTTTGGCGCCTTCTAGGATCGCGATGAGTCCCGTCGTCGACGGCCCGGACTTCAGTTGCAACGGCAGGCCGGCGAGCGCGGCCTTGACCTTTGCGAGGGTCTTAGGTGTTTTGAGCCCGAGTTCCGGTTCACGATGAATCGAACGACGCAGGTCGATCGTTTCGCTCTGTAGTGCACGTGAACCTTCCATCCAATCGGCAATGCGAACCTGCTGATTCATAAGGCGATCCTCGTTTGATGCCCGATACTAGCATGCGATAGCGCGCGGGACGCCCCTCAATTGAACCGTTGACTTGGCGGATATACAGCAACCTCTTCATTTCCTAAACTGCCGCATCGCTACGTTGCGGACCGCCGTCTTGAACATCGTCCTCGACCTCAATGAAGCGCGCGTCATCGGATCCTTGATGGAGAAATCGGTCGTAACGCCGGAGCAGTATCCGCTGACGCTCAATTCGCTGATGCTCGCGTGCAATCAGAAGTCGAGCCGAGATCCGGTGATGTCGCTCGATCAGGGAACCGTGCAGTACACGGCGCGGCAACTGGAATCGAAACACCTCGTCAGCAGCGAGGAGAACTTCAAAGGTCGGGTCGTCAAATACACCCAGCGTCTGTGCAACACGCCGTTCGCGGAGGTGCAGCTGACGGAGCCGGAATTTGCGGTGATCTGCCTGCTGCTGTTGCGAGGCCGGCAGACGCCAGGCGAACTGCGGGCGCGTAGCGGGCGCCTGCACGAGTTCCCCGATAACGGTGCCGTCGACGAAACGCTCGAAGGGCTGATCAATCGTGCCGAAGGTGCATTGGTGGCGCGCCTGCCGCGCACGCCCGGACGGCGCGACTTTGAATACATGCATCTGTTTTCAGGCGCGATCGAATCCGTGCCGGCGGATCTGGAGCCGCGTGAAGCTACATTGGCGTCCGCTGCCCGTGTTGATCGAATTGGTGGACTCGAAACGCGCATCGAGGCGCTCGAACGCGAGTTGCAGGAGCTGAAACGAATACTCGGATCCAACTCGGATGCGTCGAACTGAGCACGGCGCAATATGACGGGTGAAGGCGGCTGGCGTCGGCTCGTCGAGGGCTACTGACGCCCTGCATGATGATGGAGAACTAATTTCTGCGATTTGTGTCGAGACGATTGCGAGGTTGCCGGCCCCGCAACCGACATGACCCGGGAGGCACGCGATGACGTTTGATCAATACATCGGAATGCAGCACGGCGACGGCGAAGCAGAAGTGAGCGCGCGAATCGACATCGAGCCGCATCACTGCAATCCCACCGGCAACATCAATGGCGGCGTAATCATCTCGTTGGCGGACAACATCTCGACGGGCGCTGCGAACCGTGCTTACGAGAGCAAGATTGGCGAGCGCAGGTTCATGGTCGGTGTCGATCTGCATGCCGTCATGCTGGCGAATCAACAAGGGGGCACGATTCGTGGAGTTGCGGTACCGGTACGAGTCGGCCGCAGGATCACGGTGATCCGAACACAGGTCTGGGGTGACAACGACAAGCTGCTCGCGGAAGTGACGACGACGCACGTTCCGACCTGAGGCAGCTCGATGTAAGCGGCCCAAGCGCACGCCTGAATCAGAAGCTAGGAGAAGGGAGGGGGAGGTGGCGCGACTGCCTCTAAGCGCAGAGACCGGAGACATCTCTAGGGTCGAACGGTTTCGCTGGATCGTCCTAGAGGCAGCCGCTAGGAGAGCAATCTACTGGCGCTTTCTGAGAGAAAACCGGGGAACTAATGGAGGATTAATGGAGTTTTGACCCTCCGAAGCCTCATTCTGGTGCAATCGTCCCCGATTAGCCGGCTACCGGCCTGGGCGCGACCTCGAAGAACCACAGGCTTCCTGACGTAACCGCTTCAGGCGTTGCCGGCGCCCCGTATTTGCGGCTGAGTTCTTGGGTCAACGGCTCGAGGATGTCGCCGCTCCGGATCCGCACCAGTTGCCGCTCGAACTTCTTGTCACCCACTCGCAGGATCGCGCGGCCGTCTCGTTCGGCCTCGATCGGCCATTGTTTCCAGAGACGTCCGACGGTGCTCATCATGTACCCGCAGGGGATGTAGATCTTGCCGTCGACCTCGAGGATCCACGTGGTTCGGGACCGCGCCGGCGCCAGTAACTGGAACTCCACCGTCTGCACATCCTGGACGAAAGCCCAATCGGGTTCCGGTCCCGTGATCAGTTCTCCATGCATCAGTGGACCACCCGCAATCATGCCGAGCGGACCGTCGTGAAAGCGTGCGGCTACGAACACCGCGCCGACTGCGACTACGAGTATGACAAACAGAATTCCGAGCCAGCGCAGGATTCGCATCGCATCTCCGTGATTGTCGGCAGGGCCGGTGCGCATTCGGGCCGTAATCTACGCGCGATGTCCTAACGATGCCACAGCGCCGCCAGCCTGACGTGCGACGAGCGTGTTTTAATGCGCCGTCCCACTTGAGCCTTGAAAGTTGATCGCAGTTTCGCTGACGGAATCACGCTGGCTCAGACTCGCTTCGTTCACCGCGTTCTACTACGCGCAGGGAATTCCGATCGGCTTGCTGACGATCGCGGTGCCGGCGTGGCTCGCCGAACATGGCGTTGGCCTCGGCGAAATTGCCGCCTACCAGGGCCTCATCGGCCTTCCCTGGGGATTGAAGCTGTTGGCGGGTCCGTTCATGGATCGGTTCGCGTTCCCCGCAATGGGAAGGCGTCGGCCGTGGGTGATGTCGGCGCAACTCGGGTTGACGTTGTCGATGGCTTCGCTTGCGTTGGTGACAGAGCCGGTTGGCCAGATTGGTTTGCTCACTGCGATTGCGTTCGGGGTGAATCTGTTTGCGGCGGTTCAG
>CAZLDA010000212.1:4431-6956 GCA_964557875.1 uncultured Pseudomonadales bacterium
CGGGCTTGGGACAACCACTGGTGATCGACAATCGCGGCGGCGCCAACGGCATACTCGGCTGCGACATCGTGGCCAAAGCGGTGCCCGACGGTTACACCATACTCGCCACCTCGATTGCGTTCGCGGTGAATCTGTTTGCGGCGGTTCAGGACGTCGCGGTAGACGGCATGGCAATCGATGTTCTCCCGCCATCGGAGCGTGGTCGCGCGAACGCATTGATGGCCTTCGGTCAGGTTGCCGGCTTTTCGTCCTTCGCGGCGTTATCCGGCGTACTTTTGAACGCCGGAGGATTGCCGACCGCGGCCGTCGCTGGAACGGCATTGGTCGGTTCGGTTCTCGTACTGGTCACGCTGACGCGAGAGCGAAGGGGCGAGCGGGTGCTGCCGTGGACGGTCGGGGAAGCGACCACTCGCGAGCACCCTTCCGAGACGACGTTTGCGGGAATCATCTCCGGCCTTCTGCGTGCACTGTTCCTGCCGATGAGTGTTCTGCTTGTGCTGGTGGAGCTTCTGGTGCGCATGCGCGACGGCATCGCCATCAGTCTCCTTCCTGTGTTCGCGGTTCAGAACCTGCATTTCACGAGCGTGGAATTCTCGTCGTTTCAGGGTTACATGGGCGTTCCGGTTGCTCTGATCGGTGTTTTGTTCGGGCCTCTAATCGACCGATTCGGCATCAAACGCCTATACCTGCTCGCCTTGGTTGTTGGCGCCGGTGCAGTGACCGTCTTCGCGTTTACTCCGCAGTGGTGGGCGAGTACCGGCTATGTGATCGCGATCTGGTCGATCGCAGCATTGAGCAACCAGATGTTGTTCGTTGCATTCATCGCGCTCGCAATGAACATCTGCTGGTCGCGTGTCGCGGCAACGCAGTTCGCCGTCTACATGTCGCTATCGAACCTCAGCCGTTCGATCGGGGCTGCGGCGTTTGCCACGATCGCGGACCGCCTCGGCGCGACAGGGGGTTTCCTGGCGATGTCGGGATTGATGATCGGCGCTGCAGTCGCGATGAGCTTTTTCAACGTCGATTCGCACCGGCACCGTCTGCAACAGCTCGACGCGCGGTCGAAGCGCGTTCCGATATGATTCCGCCGGTGAAACTCTCGGTGTTGGATCAGAGCCCGATTCGCAGCGGTGGTACCGCGGAAGAGGCGCTGCGCGAGACCATCGAACTCGCGCAGATCACCGAACAGCTCGGCTATCACCGCTATTGGGTAGCCGAACATCATGGCTCGGCAAGTTTTGCCGGATCGTCGCCCGAAGTGCTGATCAGCGCGATTGCGGCTAACACGTCGCGCATCCGCGTTGGGTCGGGCGGAGTGATGCTGATGCACTACAGTCCACTGAAGGTCGCTGAGAATTTCCGGCTGCTCGAAACGCTTTACCCGGGTCGCATCGATCTGGGTATCGGACGGGCGCCCGGCAGCGACGGCATCACCGCGGTCGCGCTCGCGTACGGTTCGAAGATCGGCATGGAGTATTTCCCGGCCAAACTTGCTGATTTGAAGCGTTCATCTACGGTCGACCGCCCTATACCGAGGCGTTGAGTCCGGTGCGGGTCACGCCGGTGCCGGCGGGTGCGCCGGAGCTCTGGATGCTCGCATCGAGCGAAGATGGTGCGCGGCTCGCCGCGCATTTCGGGCTGCCGTTGTCATTTGCGCACTTCATCAGTCCGCACTCGGCCGAATCGAGTTGTCAGGTCTACCGCGACAACTTCCGGCCATCGGACATCTGCGCGTCACCCCGTGTCGGTCTCGGTGTATTCGTCATCTGTGCCGACAGCGACGCAGAGGCGCAACTGCTCGCGCAATGCCGGGATCTGTGGCGGTTGCGGGTAGAGCGAGGCGAATTCGGCCCGTTTCCCTCACCGGCCGAGGCGCTTGCCTACGAGATGACTCCGGCCGAGAAGGAGCGCATCACCGCGCGCCGCGAACACCAGATTCTCGGCACGGGAAAGCCGGTAAGGGCCCACTTGCGGGCGCTGGCTGTGAGTTGCGGGGCAGAGGAACTATCGGTCGTCAGCATCACGCACGAATTCAAACAGCGTGTTCGCTGCTACGAACTACTGATGCAGGCGGACTGACGAGTTCCTAGTGGCGTTCGGCCTCAGTCGCGCACTCGAGGCACAGGCTGGTGGTGGGCATGGCCTGAAGCCGCGCGGCCGGAATGCCTTCGCCACAAGACGTGCAGTAGTCGTATTCGCCGGAATCGATGCGCAGCAGGGCGCGCGAGATCTGGCGCAACTCCTCGGCCACTTCGACGTCGAGCGCTTCGAGAAGCTCCTGATTTTCGAGCTCCACCGCTTGCTCAGCGAAGTCTTGCGGCAGCGGTTCTTCGCGGTGACGGGTCTTACGGGCAATACGGCTGTGCCGCTCGAGCAGTTCTTGCTTTCGAGCGAGCAACGCACTTTTTATCTCTTGATGATCCACCGCGTCTCTCCAAGCGCCCCATTTTGATCATACCCGAGTGCCCGCCAGGCAACAGGGCGGGATCTCACGTATAGACAGACGATTGATAATGTCTGACGCA
>CAZLDA010000213.1:0-6935 GCA_964557875.1 uncultured Pseudomonadales bacterium
CGGTCCCACACCACAGCTGGTTCGCCGGTGGTCTCGAGCGTGGCCTGGTACAACTCGTAGCACACCACCTGCACCGCCATCGCAACGTTCAGCGATGGATACTCCGGGTTCGCGGGAATCTGCAGATGCACGTTGCAGCGTTGCAGTTCGTCGTTCGTAAGGCCGCTCGTCTCGCGTCCGAACAACACCGCGATCGGCTTCTGCGGCGACTCGCGTTGGATGTGCGGACCGATCTCGCGCGCCGACAGCAGCGGCCAAGGGATCTTCCTCGAACGCGTGCTGGTTCCGACCACCAGCGTGCAGTCGGAGATAGCCGCGTCGAGCGAATCGACCACTACTGCACGATCGAGCACATCGAGTGCACCTGCCGCGCGCCACTCCGCTTGCGGATCGGGGAAGCGTCCGGGCCGTACGAGCCACAATCGTTCGAGCCCCATCGTCTTCATCGCGCGCGCGGCGGCGCCGATGTTGCCCGGATGGCTCGTCTCTACGAGCACGATGCGTATATGTTCGAGTGATGTCGTCATGCCGGCATTATAACGGTCGTTTCATGGCGCACCGTCTGCTGCTAGAATCGCGCGCCCTTCGACAGCCCCCTTGTCTCATCCGGGCCTCCCTCTCATGCATGCAATGATCAACATGGCGCTTCGCGCCGGACGCCGGGCGGGCCAGATCATGGTGCGCGCGATGGACCGCGTCGACACGCTGAACATCGAAGAGAAGGCGCGCAACGATTTCGTCTCCGACGTCGATCGCGATTGCGAAGATGCCATCATCGACATATTGCACAAGGCCTATCCTGATCACGGCATCATCGGAGAAGAGCGCGGCGAATCGTTCACAGGTGCCGAATACACGTGGATCATCGATCCACTCGACGGCACTACGAACTATCTGCACGGCATACCGCACTTCGCCGTGTCGCTCGGATTGAAGTACCGCAACCGCCTCGAACACGCGGTGATCATCGACCCGGTGCGCAACGAAGAATTCACCGCTTCGCGCGGCGCCGGTGCACAGCTGAACGGCAAGCGCATTCGCGTAAGCAATCGACATCGTCTGGAAGACGCGGTGCTTGCAACCGGCATACCGTTCAAAGACGTCGTGCAACACCTCGATGCGTATATGGCGATGCTCTCGGCATTCAGCAGCCAGTGTCGCGGCATTCGCCGGGCCGGTTCCGCCGCACTTGATCTCGCCTATGTGGCAGCCGGCCGCGCCGACGGTTTCTGGGAACTTGGACTGAAGCCATGGGACATGGCGGCCGGTGCGTTGTTGATCATGGAAGCCGGCGGTTTCGTCAGCGATCTGATCGGCAGCGAGCGTTATATGGAGACCGGCAACATCGTGGCCGGCAATCCGAAAGTCTTCAAAGCGATACTGCAGACGATCCGGCCGACGCTGACACCCGACCTGCTGCACGGCTGACCCGACGGTTGATTTACGGCGCTTCGTCGCGCGCCGCTTTCTCCGGCTGCAGCAGCTCTTCGCGGGTACCACCCAGCGCAAGCACGATGCCTGCTGCGACATAGGTGGACGAATACGTTCCAAACACGATGCCGATGATCAGCGCGATCGAGAATCCGCGCACCGATTCGCCACCGAACAGAAACAATGCGATCACCACGAGCAACGTGGTGAACGACGTCATGAGCGTCCGGTCGAGAACCTGAGTCAGCGAGATGTTGATGATCTCTGCTGGCGTGCCACGGCGCAGCTTGATGAAGTTCTCGCGGATCCGGTCGGCCACCACGACGGTGTCGTTCACTGAGTATCCGATCACAGCCAGCACGGCAGCGAGTGCCGGCAGGTCGAACGTCCACCGGAACAACGAGAACATGCCAATCGTGACGACGACGTCGTGGATCAACGCTACAACGGCGCCGATACCGAATTTGGTGGTGAAGCGGAACATCATGTAGATCATGACGGCCGCCAGCGCGACCAGCATCGACAGCCCACCGCTCTCGCGCAGTTCCGCGCCAACGGCCGGGCCGACGAATTCCGAACGGCGTAGATCTACACCGGGGTAGTTCTCCGCTAATGCGCTCTTCACGTGGTCTGCAAGCAACGCCTGCGACTCGCCCTTCTGCGGCGGCACGCGGATGAGCACGTCGCGTTCCGAGCCGAAGTGCTGCACCACAGCTTCTTTAATGCCGGCGTGCTCGAGCAGAGTGCGCACGTCTTCGGCCACTACCGGCTGCGCGAACTCGACCTCGACCAGCGTGCCGCCGGTGAAGTCGAGACCATAGTTCAGTCCTTGCCAGAAAAACGAAACGATCGAGATGATCGAGATGACAACCGAAAACACCGCGCCGTGCTTGCGCAAGGCCATGAAGTTGATGACGCGTTGCGGTTCGCTCATACGGACAACTTCTTGATGTTGCGGTTGCCGTACACCAGGTTGACCATCGCGCGCGTGACGGTGATGGCCGTGAACATCGACGTGAGGATGCCGAGCGTCAGCACGACGGCGAAGCCTTTGATCGGGCCCGTGCCGAATCCGAGCAGCACCAGTGCCACCAGCAGGTGAGTGATGTTGGAGTCGACGATGGTGGTGAACGCACGGTCGAAGCCGGCCGTGATCGCGGCTTGAGGCGGCCGTTCGCGCGCCTCCTCACGCACACGCGAGAAAATGAGCACGTTTGCGTCAACCGCCATACCCATCGTCAACACGATACCGGCGATACCGGGCATCGTGAGCGTCGCCCCGAGCACCGACATCAACGCAACCAGCAGGATCACGTTCACCGCGAGCGCGATGTTCGCAATCACGCCGAACCCTTTGTAGTAGATGACCATACACAGCAGCACGAGGATGTAGCCGCCGATCGCTGCGTTGAGACCGGCACGAATGTTGTCGTCACCAAGGCTCGCGCCAACCGTGCGTTCTTCGACGATGTACATCGGCGCCGCCAACGCACCGGACCGCAGCAGCAACGCAAGATCGCGCGCTTCGCCGAGACCCACACCGGTGATGCGGAAGCGATAGCCGAGCGCCGAACGGATCGTCGCAACGCTGATCAGCTTCTTCTCTTCGACGCTGTAGTTCTCGACAACTTCCTTGCCGTCTACCAGCACGGTTCGAGTACGCGGCTTCAGCTCCTTGTACAGAATCGCCATCTGATTGCCGACGTTGTCCTTCGTGGCGTCGTGCATACGATCGCCGCCGGCACCGTCGAGCGTGATGCTGACCTGCGGAAGGTTGTCCTGCGGATCGTAGTCCTGCACCGCGTTCGTCACGCGATCGCCGGTGACGATGTTGCGGCGCTCCACAACGATCGTGCGGCCGCCTTCATAAGGATACGACTCCGTTTCCGAGGGCCGTGCGTCGGGCTTGGCGACCAACCGGAAGTCGAGGTTCGCGAACTTGTTGAGAATGCGCTTCGCGTCCGCGCTGTCCTGCACACCCGGCAGGTCGACGACGATGCGCGTTCTGCCCAGGCTTTGTACCAACGGTTCCGATACGCCGAGTTCGTTCACGCGATTGCGCAAGCTCTGCAGGTTCTGCTGAACGGCGTAGGACTGGATCTCGGTGATCTTCGCCTCTTTCATCGTCATCAACAGCGACGGCTTGCCGTCGACGTCGCGCGGCAGAATCTGGAAATCGCGATACTCGTTCTCGATCGCCTTTTGCGCCTCATCGCGCACCGCCGCCTCGTAGAAGCTCACAGTGATCTTCGTGCCGGCCACCATGTCGTTCGAGGGGACATAGCGCAGTCGTGCGTCGCGCAGGACGCGGCGAATGTTGTCCTCTTCGCTCTTCATCCGGTCGCCGATCGCCTTGTCCATGTCGACTTCGAGCAGAAAGTGCACACCGCCCGACAGGTCGAGACCATACGACATCGGATGCGCGCCGAGCGCTTGCAGCCAGCGAGGCGTGGTGGACGCGAGGTTCAGCGCAACGACGAACTGCGACGCGAGGGCGCTGTCGCCGCGCAGCGCAGCCTGAACGAGTTCGCTCCCGCGCAGCTGGTCTTCGTTGCTGTCGAGTCGCAACACGGCGCTCTTGGCGTCCATGTGCGTACCCCTTATATGAATGCCGCCTTGCTCGAGCGCCTGCTTTGCCCTGTCGAGAATCTCCTGCGTCATTTGTGCATCCGCCGCCTCGGCACGGATCTGTAACGCGAAGTCGGGTGGATAGAGATTCGGCAGCGAATAGACCACGCCGAGCAGGATGACGGCCAGGATCCCGAGATAGCGCCCCACTGAATAGGTGTTGGGAGCGCGGACCGGACCTTCTGATAGCCCGAGCAGACGGTCGGTGAGGCTACTCATCGGGTGATTCCGGAGCGAACCGCAGAGGTCACTTCTCGTCCAACGACTTCAGCGTACCTTTGGGTAGCGTCGCGCCGACGGCGCTTTTCTGAATGCGCAGTTCGACATTGTTGGAGACCTGCAGCTTCACGAAGTCGTCTTCCACTTTGGAGATGCGCCCGACGATGCCGCCGGCGGTGACCACTTCGTCGCCCTTGGCGAGGCCCGACATCAGCGCTTGATGCTCCTTGCGGCGTTTGCTCTGCGGACGCCACAACAGAAAGTAGAAGATGCCGACGAAACCGACGAGAAGCAGCAGATCCATGTAACCGGGACCGGGCGCTGCGCCGGCTTCAGCCGCGTATGCAGCGGTTTCAAATAGATTCATCCGGGGAGTTCCAACCGTTGTGCAGGGCAGCGAAGAGGGTGCGAAATGTACCCATTTCAATGGCATCGCGCAAACGACGCATAAGTGCCTGGTAGTAGTTCAGATTGTGGATCGTCATCAACACGCTGCCGAGTATCTCGCCGCAGCGATCGAGGTGATGAAGGTATGCGCGCGTGAAGCTGGCGCACGTGTAGCAACCGCACGCCTGATCGACCGGCAGACTGCTGTCGCGATGCGCCGCGTTACGGATCTTCAACACACCGCGCGACGTGAACAGATACCCGTTGCGTGCGTTACGCGTGGGCAGCACGCAATCGAACATGTCGACACCGAGAGCCACCGCAGCAACCAGATCGGCCGGCGTACCTACACCCATCAGATAGCGCGGCCGATCCGCCGGCATCGACGGCAGCAGACCTTCGAGCACGGCCGCCATTTCTTCCTTCGACTCACCGACCGACAGTCCACCCACGGCGTAACCATCGAAACCAATTTCGATGAGGCGCTCGAGCGATTCACGGCGCAGATCCGAATACATGCCGCCTTGCACGATGCCGAACAAGGCAGCGGTGCTGTCGCCGTGGGCGATCCTGCTGCGGGCCGCCCAGCGCGTGGACAACTCCATCGACTCGCGCGCCACCGCATGCGTCGCGGGATGCGCCGTGCATTCGTCGAACGTCATCACGATGTCGGCGCCGAGATTGCGCTGCACCTCCATCGAACGCTCCGGCGACAGGAACACACGATCGCCGTTCACGGGCGATTTGAAGTCGACGCCCGCTTCGCTGATCTTGCGCAACGCACCGAGACTCCACACCTGAAAGCCGCCCGAGTCCGTGAGGATCGGCCCTGCCCAACTCATGAAACCATGCAGTCCGCCAAGTGCGCGCACGATCTGATCGCCGGGCCGCATCAATAGATGGTAGGTATTGGCGAGCACGATCTGCGCGCCGAGTTCCTCGAGTTGCGTCGGCGTCATCGCCTTTACGGTTCCGTATGTGCCGACGGGCATGAACGCAGGCGTATCGAATGAACCGTGCGCGGTCGTTACGCGTCCGGAACGCGCGGCACCATCGCGCGCAAGCAACTCAAACCGCATCGTCGCACCGTGCCGTAATGAACATCGCATCTCCGTAGCTGAAGAACCGATACTCGCGCCGCACCGCATCCGCGTACGCATCGAGCACGAATTGTCTGCCGGCGAACGCCGACACGAGCATCAACAGCGTCGACTCGGGGAGGTGAAAGTTCGTGAGCAGCGCGTCCACGACGCGAAAGCGATATCCCGGGTGAATGAAGATGTCGGTGTCGCCGTCGAACGCCGCGAGGGCACCGCCGCTCGCGGCGGTTTCGAGTGCGCGTACTACCGTGGTTCCAATTGCGACTACGCGACCCCCGCGCGCCCGGCATCCGGCGACCGCCTCTACCAGTTCATCCGTCACCGCGACCCGCTCTCCATGCATGCGATGCACCGCCAACTCCTGAACGCGCATCGGTTGAAACGTGCCGGCGCCGACGTGGAGCGTTACACGCGCCATGGAGATGCCCGACGCCGCGCACCTATCGAGCAGGGGTTGGTCGAAGTGCAGTCCTGCTGTCGGCGCCGCCACTGATCCGCGATGTTCTGCGAACACCGTCTGATAACGCGCCTCATCAAACTCGTCAGGGGTGCGCGTGATGTACGGCGGCAGTGGCACCTGGCCGCACGAGTCGATCACGTCGTCGACCGCTCGCGCGAACTCGAAGCGATATAGATCGCCGCAACGCTCGACCATCGTCACCGGCTCACCGTTTGGTTCGAGCAGCACTCGGCGGCCCGGCTTCAAGGGTTTACTTACCCGCACCTGGCACAACGCGTGCCGCTTGCCTTCGACGCGCTCGATGAGCAACTCGGCGACGCCTCCCGAATCCTTCTGGCCGTGCAGCCGCGCGCGGATCACGCGCGTATCGTTCAGCACGAGCAGGTCGTTCGGCGACAACAGATCGGGAAGCGTGTCGAATGTACGGTGCTCGATCGAGTTGCTGCGCGGATCGATCACCATCAGGCGGCTATCGGTGCGTTTCGGCAGCGGCGTCTGCGCGATCAGACGTTCAGGCAGCACGTAGCTGAAGTCGCTGCGCGTGAGAGGCATTGGCTTGACCGACCAACGAAATAGCGCGGCAGTCTACGTGAGCGGAGGAAGGCAGGCCAGAATCGGACTGGTCGATTTGATTCCGGTGGAGGCGTTAGCTAACCTCACCGCCCTCGCCGCCCGGGTGGCGAAACTGGTAGACGCGCCAGACTCAAAAT
>CAZLDA010000214.1:0-6932 GCA_964557875.1 uncultured Pseudomonadales bacterium
AGACCTGCTCGATCAGGAAGACGACGCGCCGATCATTCGGCTGATCAACGCGCTACTTGCCGAAGCAATCCGCGAGAACGCGTCAGACATTCACATCGAGACGTTCGAGAAGCAGCTAGTCGTACGCTTTCGCGTCGACGGCGTCATGCGAGAGATCGTCCAGCCGAAGCGCGCGCTCGCGCCGTTGCTCGTTTCGCGGATCAAGGTCATGGCGAAACTAGACATCGCCGAGAAGCGAGTTCCTCAAGATGGACGTATTTCGCTACGCATAGGCGGCAGAGAAGTCGACGTACGCGTGTCGACGATGCCTGCCAGCAACGGCGAGCGCGTCGTGTTGCGACTGCTCGACAAACAAGCTGGACGCTTGAACCTGAACAACCTCGGCATGTCGGAAAAGACGCTGAACCGACTCCGCGAAGTCGTGCACAAGCCGCACGGCATCTTCTTGGTTACAGGCCCGACCGGTTCGGGCAAAACGACTACCTTGTATTCGAGCCTCGCTGAGCTCGAGAGCGCGACGATCAACATTCTCACCGTCGAAGATCCGATCGAATACAACCTGCCCGGTATCGGGCAGACGCAGGTGAACAACAAGGCCGATATGACGTTCGCGCGAGGCCTGCGGGCTATTTTGCGACAGGATCCCGACGTAGTGATGGTTGGCGAGATCCGCGACCTCGAAACGGCCGAGATTGCCGTGCAGGCGAGCCTCACGGGGCACCTCGTCATGTCGACGCTGCACACCAACACTGCCGTTGGTGCGGTGACACGTCTCGTCGATATGGGGGTGGAGCCGTTTCTACTCGCAACCAGTCTGGTTGGCGTACTCGCGCAGCGGCTTGTGCGCGTGTTGTGCCCCGATTGCCGGCAGCAGACGAGCGCTGACAGTTTCGAGTGTCAGTTTCTCGGTATCGACTACGCGCGCGCACCCACCATTTACCGTAGCGCCGGCTGCGAGTTGTGCGGCCACAGCGGTTACCGAGGACGCATCGGCATCTACGAGCTAGTCGTGGTCGATGACGCTCTGCGCGAACGCATCCACGATCGGGCGTCTGAGCAGGAGCTCACGCGGCATGTGCGGCGCACCTGTCCCGGCATCCGCGAAGACGGCCGCGACAAGGTTCTCAGTGGAGTGACGACAGTCCAGGAAATCCTCCGCGTCACGCTGGAAGAATAACCGGCCATGGCGGCCTACGAGTACATCGCCCTCGACACGGGCGGACGTCAGAAAAAGGGCGTGATCGAGGCCGACAGCAGTCGGCAGATCCGCCAGATTCTGCGCGACCAGGGGCTCGTACCACTTTCCGTAGAAACTGCAACCGAGCGTTCACGCGCCCCTTCCCAGGGTCGTCTGCGCTGGCGACGCGGTATGTCTGCCCTCGACCTCGCGTTGTTCACGCGGCAGATGTCTACGTTATTGGCTGCATCGCTTCCGGTCGAAGAAGCGCTACGCGCGGTTGCTCAGCAGACCGAGAAGAGCCACATCAGCACGATGGTGATGGGCATCAGAAGCCGCGTTCTCGAGGGCCATTCGCTCGCTTCGAGTCTAGGCGAGTTCCCAAGCGCTTTCTCGCATCTTTATCGGTCGACTGTAATGGCGGGTGAGCAGTCGGGACATCTCGACTCCGTGCTCGAGAATCTCGCTTCGTACACCGAACGCCGCTATGACTCATCGCGTAACGTGGAAATGGCGATGTTCTATCCCGCCATTCTGTTTCTGTTGGCGGTCGGAATTGTCGGCGCACTGCTCGTGTATGTGGTTCCCGACATCGTGCACGTATTCGAGAACACCGGGCAGCAGTTGCCATGGTTGACTGCAGCACTCATCAGCGTGTCGGAGTTCGTACGTGGATATGGGTGGTTGCTAGCCCTATTGGCCGTCGGCGTCTTCTTTGGCGCTCGCTGGCTATCTAAGCAGCCGGACTTTCGTCTGGAATGGGATCGTCGCAAGTTCGAGGTGCCCCTGGTGCGACGGATCACGCGCGCCAACAACTCGAGCAGATATGCCAGCACTCTGAGCATCCTGACACTTTCCGGAGTCCCGCTGGTCGAAGCGATGACGATTGCTGCCGAAGTAGTAGGCAATACGTGGCTGAAGCGACGCCTAACGGAGGCCACGAGGCGCGTGAGCGAAGGAGCGAGCTTGCGTGTAGCGCTCGAATCTGCAGGTCACTTTCCGCCGATGATGTTGCACATGGTGGCCAGCGGCGAAGCCAGCGGTGAGCTCGACCAGATGCTCGCGAAGGTCGCTGATTATCAGCAGCAGGAACTGGAACGCATCGTCACGACGATGGTTCGCCTCTTCGAGCCTGCGATGCTGCTGCTGATGGGCGGGCTCGTGATGCTGATCGTTCTGGCTATTCTTCTTCCGATATTGAGCATGAACAAACTGGTGACTTAACGATGAATCGAAACATACGTCGAACGCGTGCAGCCGGCTTCACGCTGATCGAGATCATGGTGGTCGTCGTGATCATCGGCATCCTCGGTGCGTTGATCATTCCGAACGTGGTCGGTCGTGACGATCAAGCGCGTGCAACCGCAGTGAAGAACGATCTTCGCGCTGTCGCGAACGCACTCGAGATGTACAAGCTCGACAACTTTCACTATCCGTCCACCGATCAGGGTCTTCAGGCTCTAGTGACGAAGCCGAGCGGTTTTCCGGAGGCGAAGAACTTCAATCCGAACGGCTACCTCAAAAAGGTGCCGACGGACCCCTGGGGAATGCCGATCGTCTACGTCAATACCGGCGACGGCTTTGAGTTGTATTCGCTCGGAGCGGACAGCGCGGAAGGCGGTGAAGGCAAGGCGGCTGACATTCATTACGAACTGCTATGAATCAGCGCAACCACGGCTTCACGCTGATCGAGATGCTCGTGGTGGTGGTGATCATCGGAATACTCGCGAGCACCGTTGTGCTCGGCTTCGTCGGCTCGGATCGAGAACAGAATCTTCGAACTGAAGCCGAGCGTCTGGCAGCGTTGATCGAGATGGCGCGATCGGAGGCAGTTCAGCGCAACGAGGAATGGGGCGTCGCGATCACTGCGAACGGCTATCAGTTCCTTGTCTTCAATCCGCTGAAGCACAGCTGGGTCGAACAGAAGGACGGTCCGTTTCACCCGAGAAAGACCGCTGACATGACACTGTCTGTCAAGGTCGATCAGCTGACGATGCCCGGGGAGAAAGCGAACGAAGGGGCGCCGAACATCATCATGTTCTCCAGCGGTGAACAAACGCCATTCGAAATCGAGATCACCCCGCAATGGAAATCGGATCCATGGCGAGTCAATTCAGACGGCCTCTCCCGCACGAGCGCGCAACGCAGCGCGTGACCGAGCGCGGATTTACGCTGATCGAACTGCTGATTGCCGTTGCGATCTTTGCGGTCGTTGCTCTGACCGTATACACGCGCAGCGGTGATGCGATTCGACAACTCGGCGCGCTCGAGGAAAGGACGCTCGCCTTGTGGGTAGCCGAAAATGAACTTGCCGCACTACGCATCGCGCGCGCCAACAGCGAAACACCGATGCCGACCGGGACGGTGGACCGCCAGGTAACGATGGGGGGTCGCGACTGGCGTGTGGAGGTTCGCATCAGCGACACGGTGAATCCGTGGTTGCGCCGTGCCGACATCGGCGTTTCTCGCGCGGAAACGCCCGATGCGTCGCTCGAATCGCTCACCGGATTCATCGGACGGTACTGAGTCAATGCGCCGTCCACTCGGCTTCACGCTGCTCGAAATGCTCGTCGCACTCGCGGTATTCGCGGTGCTCGGCCTGATGTCGAGCCAGATGGTTTCGCGGGTGCTCGACGTGCACAAGATCTCGATTGCTCGTGGCGAGCGCCTTGGGGAACTGCAACGCGCGATGCAGTTGATGCAGCGCGACGTGCTCGAGATTGCAGCACGATCGGTGCGCGACGAAATGGGCGATGCATTGCCTGCGATGCGAATAGGTGCCGACACAGCATTGGAATTGACGCGAAAAGGCTGGCGGAATCCGCTCGGTCAGCGCCGCAGCGAAATGCAGCGCGTCGCGTACGTTGCACGCGACGACACGCTATATCGCTACTACTGGAACGTGCTCGATCGTGCAGAGGACACGCAACCCGTCGTTCAGGAACTGTTGCATGACGTCAGCAGTGTGGAAGTTCGCGCTATCGACGTGAGCGGCAACGAGCACGCGTTCTGGCCGTTGGGCGGCGACCTCGATTCGGATCCCTCGGCGAAGCTGGCGGCGATACAGATTCGATTCACGGTTGAGCAATTTGGCGAGATCACCCGCTTGTGGGACGTGCCACCGCCGTTCGTTGCACCGTCGGCCGCCGGCACGCCTGCGCCATGATGGCACGCAATCAGCGCGGCGTTGCATTGATCAGCATCCTGCTGGTCGTGGCCCTCGTCACGGCGTTGATGTACCACCTGATGACGCAACAGTCGCTCGTAGTCGCGCAAACGCGTCAGGTCATACGCGCGGACCAATCTCTGGCTTACGCCCTGGGTGCCGAAGCGTATGCGCGGCAGTTGCTCTACGATGACTGGAATCGCCCTGAAAGCCGGTTGCTGGATACCCTGACCGAGCCCTGGGCTGTGCCGGCGGTGCCGTTCGACATCGAAGCCGGGACGCTTGAAGTATCTATCGAGGACCTAGACCGTCGTTTCAATCTCAATTCGTTGGCAGGCGAGGGCACCTCGAAGAACCTCACGCGATTCAAGACGCTCCTGGGTTCGCTAGGGATCGATCCCTTGGTTGCAGATGCATGGCGCGACTGGGTCGACGCCGACAGTGAGGCGGCCGGCTTCGGGGCAGAAGACGGAACCTACCTCGTTGCGACGCCACCCTTTCGAACCGCGAACCAGCCCGCTGCGAGCACGTCCGAATTGGCCTTGCTGAGCCTTCTCGATTCGGAACAACTCGAACGGCTGCTTCCATATGTGACGGTGTTGCCGACACCGACTCTCAAGATCAACGTAAATACGGCGAACGCTCCGTCATTGGAAGCGTTGTCGTCCCGCGTTTCGCCGACCCAAATCGAAACGCTGGTACAATCCGACCGCCATTACGAAGACGTCAGCGTGCTGCTAGCCGAAGTTCCAGAGCTCAGTGATAGTGCGGATGCAATGGCGGTGGTGAGTAGCTATTTCGAAATTCATGCGCGCGCCGAGATCGACGGCTATCGCACGGAACTGACGAGCGAGGTCTATCGCGATCCGACGACGGGGCACATCACGTTGCTGTCTCGCGATTTCGGCAAACGTTTGCCGTCGATCGTTGAAGCGCAAGAAGCCGCAGACGCCTCAAACGACAAGGACGCCAAAAGAGAGAAGGGCGGAAACAGCTGATGCGACTGTTCATCCGCATTACAGCGTCATCCAGGAGCGCGGGTTCTCAGGAACTGGCGTCTCTGGCGTGGCTGTTGCTGGACCGTTCCGGTGAACTTGTCAGCCAGGGTTCCGGCGATCTGAAGATGCTGGAGCGGCTCGTCGATCTGAAGACTCTGCAGGATCCGTCCGACGTAGTTCTGCTGGTGCCAACCGAACACTGCTTGTCTATTCGCTGCACCGTTCCCGGCAGAACGGTCGGACAGATGCGTCGCGCATTACCGTATGTCGTAGAGGAATTCGTCGCTGGGGATATCGACGCGATGCACATTGCGTCGGGGCCGATACGTCGCGGCGAGCCGGTCGACGTCGTGCTGACCGAGCGCGCTATGCTCCAGAACTGGCTAGACGCGCTCGCCAAGCACGGGTTGGTTGCGGGCTACGCAACTGCCGACGCGGCGCTGTTGCCGTCCATGCAGGGCCAAGCGACGCTCTTGTTCGACGACGACCGAGTGCTGGTCAGGTCGGTCGATCAGGTTGCTGCGATCGAGTCGGATGCGCTCAAGCTCGTGCTCGAATCTCTGGCTGCAACTGCCGACGAGTCTGGGATTCGGTTCGTCGCGGTGAATGGCCGCGTTCCAGAACTCATGCGCGCCGAGGTGTCGCAGGCAACAGCTCACGCCGTAGAGTGGATAGACACCGAGAGCGATGTCACGGTGCTTGCGCATCTGGCCGCCGCATTTCCCGGAAAGCCCGCCGCCATCAACCTGCTGCAAGGCACGCTCTCGCCGCCGAAGCAGGCCAGCGGTGCCTGGTTGCGTTGGCGGGCTGTTGCCGCGCTTATCGGCGTCTGGCTTGTCGTGCTGGTGGCCAGTGAGGCGGTTCGCGGCATCTGGGCATCGCATCGCGCCGCAGCGCTCACCGAGCAGATCGAGTCGCGATTTAAGACCTACTTTCCCAACGAGCGGCGCATCCCCGGGAAGGACGCCTACTCGCAGATGAGCTCTCGTATCGGTGCTCGCGGTACCTCGGAGTCGACATTCCTGTTGCTACTCGGACATCTCGCAAACGGACTCGCTGCAAATCCCGGCGCTCAGTTGCGCAGTATCAACTTCAATGACGGTCGCGCCGAGTTGGGCGCCGAGGTGGCGGTCGCGGGATTTGAAGCTCTTGAAGCGCTGAAGGCCGCTTGGACGAAAGAGGGTGTCTCCGTCGACGTGAGTTCGGCGGAGCAGCAGGATCAGCAAGTACATGCCCGCATTCGTTTGAAGGCCGGTTGAAATGTGGAACCGACTCGACAGCGCATTTCGTGGTTCCAGTGTCGGTCGCTGGTTCTACGCGTTACAGGCTAACGAGCGAACGATGGTAACCGCGCTTGCTGCGAGCCTGATCGTCGCGCTCCTGTACACCAGCGTGTGGAGTCCGTTGAGCGAATGGAGCAATCGCGCAGACGCTCTGTACCAACGCCAGCTGGCGGTGCTCGACTGGATGCGATTGCATGAGAACGAAGCAAAGGCGGCAGGGCAGCGAGCGGAAGCGACCCGTGAATCGGGTTCGCTCCCGACGGTGGTAGCGAACTCCGCCGCACGTGCCGGTCTGCAGTTACTGCGAT
>CAZLDA010000215.1:0-6913 GCA_964557875.1 uncultured Pseudomonadales bacterium
AGTAGAAAGGCCACACGGTGAGCAAGCGTGTTCGTCTTGCCGGTGCCCGCGCCCGCCACGATCAACAACGGCCCCGCGGAAGCTCCGCGAAACGCTGTTTCGCCCTCGACGGTTTCGCTGCCGAACGTGGCCGCCTGCAATTGCGCGGAGTTCAGGCTCTGCCCGAAGGTGGACGCTTTATCGGCAACTCTGTCGGCAACGGTGCTCATGCGGCCGATGATGCCGCATGGCTGTATGCAAATACAGTAACCGCGCCTAAACCGGTTCGGCGAGGAACACCGGAATCTTACGCGTCGTCTTCGCCTGATAGTCGTTGTACGGCGGATACGCAGCGGCGCTCGCAGCCCACAATCGGTCGCGCTCCTTGGCATCCGTCACTTCGCGCGCGCGCATTTTGGTCACGCTCGTGCCGTCGCGGATTTCTACTTCAGGGTGCGCGCGCAGGTTGTAGACCCACACTGGATTCTTCGGCTGGCCACCCATCGAGCCCACGAGCACGTAGCCGTTACCCACCTTCACGCGCATCAGCGGAATCTTGCGGATGCCGCCGGTCTTGTTACCGGTGTGCGTGACAATGATGCACGGCAAGCCGGTATCCAGCAGCGTGGTGCCTTTTGTGCCGCCGCTGCTCTCGTAGAGTTCCACTTGCTTGCGAACCCAGTCGAGTGTGGGAGGAATGTACTTGCTCATGACGATGCTCCTCGATTCGGCCCCGTAGGATAGCCGCGAAGTTCGGCGGTGGACACCGCACACCCCCCTCGCGTTAGCATCGCAACATGTGCGAATCACACGACGCAATCGATCAGACCGACAGCAACGATCCGCGCAGCGGTTATCGACTGGTGGAACAGTGGCCGGCGTATCCGCCCGGCATGCAGTTCGAGATGGGATCCGGAGTGGCCGTAGATGCGGCAGGCGTCATCTATCTGTTCACGCGCGACATCGAGCATTGGGCGGCGCATCCGCTTGCGATGAAAGACAAGATGGGCAAAAGCAGCATCTCGATGTTCGATCGCAGCGGCCGCTTTCTCGGCAAGTGGGGCGCCTCCGACGAACGCGGCTTCGCGCTCGGCGCGCACACGCTGTACATCGAGAAGGACGGCATGTTCTGGACGACCGACCGAGACGGTCACGCCGTGCGGAAATACCGGCCCGACGGCACCTTGCTGCTGGAACTCGGTACGTTCGGCAAATGGGGCGACGATCGCAGCCATTTCAACGGGCCCACCGCGGTGGTGGTGCAGAACAACGGCAACATCGTCGTGGCGGATGGCTACTGGAACTCGCGCCTGGTGTTCTTCACGAGCGAGGGCGAGTTCATCAAAGCGATCGGTTCATGGGGGCGCGGTCCCGGCGAGTTCAACACACCGCACGCGCTGGCGCAGGACTCGCAAGGTCGCCTGCTGGTCGCAGACCTCTGCGGCGGCAACTTTCACGACTACATGACCGTGCCCGGTCAGATCGCTGCGCACCGCACGCAAGCGACGCCCGGTTGCCGTCCGCGCATCCAGCGCCTCGATCCCGATGGCAACTACATCGACGAGTGGACCCACATCGCGCCCCTCAGCATTGCCGTTTACGGCAACCGCGTCTATGCGAGCGACAAGATGCGCAACCTGGCGATCCTCGACGAGGACACCGGCGAAGTGCTGCAGCGCGTGGACGACATCGCGATCTACATCCATCAACTCGCCATGGACGCACACGGCGACTTGTACACCGCATCCGTTTATCCGGAACATGCGGGCAAGAAGCGCGGCGTCGAAGGTCCTTCGCACCGCCGCTGGACGCGCGGCTGAACTAACACGCAATTGAGGCAACCGGTTTCGCAGGAGATTCCATGATCATCGTCGTAGCGGCCCTCGAATTCGCAAACCAGAAGGACCGCGACCGTGCCGTGGCGCTGACGGCAGACGTGCAGATGGCGACGCGCGTCGAAGAACGCGGCTGCCGCGACTATTGCTTCGCGCCCGATCCGTCGGTGCCCACGCGTATTCAGGTGTACGAACTCTGGGACGACAGCGACAGCCTCGCTGCGCACTTCACGCACGAGAATTACCTGAAGATGGTCGAGCTGCTCTCTTCGGCGAACATCAAATCGAGCGTCAATCAGGCGTATCTGGTTGAGCGAGGCGAGCCCGTGTATGGTCCGAACGGCGAAAAGAAAACGGCGTTCTTCGCCGATCGACGCTGATGGACGCACACGACACGGTCCTCACGAACGCGCGCGTCTTCACGGCGAAAGACGAATCGGTCATCGACGCCGGCGCAGTCTGGGTCTCCGGCAACCTCATTCGGTATGCCGGCACGCAGTCGCAGATGCCGGCCGCGCCTGCAGGGTGCGAGCGCATCGACGCGAAGGGTAAATTCGTAATGCCCGGCATGACGGAGACGCACGCGCACTTGTCGTTTGCGGACGCAAGCCCGTTCGCAATCGGCGCAACGCCCGTGGAAGAAGCAACCATCACCGCGGTGAACAACGCGAGCCTGATGCTCGCATCCGGATTCACTTCCGCCATCAGCTTCGGCTCCACGTACAAGATCGACGTCGCGCTGCGCGACGCGATCAACGCAGGACGAATTGCGGGCCCGCGACTGTTGGCCGCGGGTCGCGACCTCGGCGCAACGGCGAGCAACGTTGATGCACCGGGCGGCCTGAGCCAGATCGAAGACGGTCCGTGGCGCCTTCGTAAGGCCGTTCGCGAACAGCGCAAACTGCGCGTGGACGTCGTGAAGATCTTCATCGACGGCGAAGCCATCAACCCCATCAATCCGCCGGGCGAACTGTCGTTCTGCGACGAAGAAGTGGCCGCCGTGGTCGATGAAGCGCATCGACGCAAACTGCGGGTTGCATGTCACGCACGCTCCGCCGCCGCGGTGAAGCAGGCCGTGCGCGCCGGTGTGGACTACATCGGCCACGCGAACTATCTCGACGACGAGGCCGTGGCTTTGCTCGCGCAGCATCGCGATCGTGTATTCGTCGGCCCGGCCATCGCATGGGAAATCCAATACCTCGCGCAATGCGAAAGCCTCGGCATTTCGAAAGCCACGGTGCGCAAACAGGGGTACGAAGCCGAAATCGACGCAACGATCACGTCGGTGGCGAAGTTGCGCTCGGCAGGAGTGCGGCTGGTGGTCGGCGGCGACTACGGCATCAGCATCGCGCCGCACGGCACGTATGCGAAGGACCTGCAGTACTTCGTCGAGTTGTTCGGCATGTCGAGCGCAGAAGCGCTGATCTGCGCCACTCGGAACGGCGGCGCGGCGTTTGCCCCGCGCGGCGGCCTGGGAACGCTCGCCGAAGGTTCGCTGGCCGACCTCTTACTCGTAGACGGCGATCCGATTACCGACATACGCGTGCTGCAAGACCACGGCAAGCTGACCGTGATGAAGGACGGCCGCTGGGTTTAGGTCGCGACTCGACATGGATCGACACCCGCGCAGCGTGCAATACCCCCTCCGCGCATTCGCATTGGCCGTCGCGCTCCTGATCCCCGCGGTCGTTCTCGCACACACACCGCAACCGACGCATCCGTGCACGCAACCCGTTCGTCCACCGGACAAGAACGACGTGGACGTCTGGAATCGATTCGCCGATCAGGTGGACGCCTATCGGGCCTGCATGAGCCAGTTCATTACGCAGAACAACGAAGCGGCGGATCGTCATCGCGCCGCGGCAAACGCGGCCACCGAGGAGTGGAACGCGTTCGTCCACAGTTCGTTGAACGTGCCCGAGGATTTCCCCTGGCCGCTGCCCGACAAGGAATCGAACCAGTAGGAACGGCCTACGACTTCGACGGCAGTAATTGCGACATGAACCGCTCCTGCGCCGCGACCCGTTCCGGATCGGCTTCGCCGAACGAGCCGATCAACTCGTCGACGCGTTGTTTCGCTGCGTCTTTCATTTCCGGATGCGGGAACAGATAAAACTGATCCGTCTTGATGCCGTGCACCACGAGATCGGCCACATCGGCCGGATCGATGCCGGTATTCATTGCCATTGTCATCATCTCGCTGTGCGCGGCGGCAGCGGCTTGTGCCGTCTTTTCCTTGACGTCGAACTGCTCGGGCCGCGTGCGCTCACTCTCCAGGATGCGCGTGCGCACCATTCCCGGACACAACACCGAAACGCCGATGCCGTGCGGCGCCATGTCTTTGCGCAGCGCTTCGCTCATGCCGACCACCGCAAATTTGCTGGTGTTGTAGACGCCAAGCCCCGGCGAAGTCGTTACGCCCGCCATCGACGCGGTGTTGACGACATGGCCGCCTTCGCCGTGCTTCCGCATGCGCGAGAGAAACGTCTGCAGTCCGTTGATGACGCCGCCCACGTTCACGCCCATCACCCAATCCCAGTCCGCGTACGTGACGGAATCGAGTGCACCGCCGCGATAAACGCCGGCGTTGTTGCACAGCACGTGCACGTTGCCGAGTTCCGCAGTGACCTTCTTTGCGACTGCTTCGTATTGCGCGCGATCGGTGACGTCGAGTTGCACCGCGAGCACACGCGCGTTGCTGCCCGACAAAGCCGCCTTCGCCTTTGCGAGCGCCTCAGCATCGACGTCGGCGATGGCCACGTTCATGCCTTCATTCAGAAACGCCTGCGCCATTGCGAAGCCGATGCCGCTTGCGCCGCCGGTGATGAACGCGTTCTTACCTGTCAGTTCCTGCACGCTTGTTACTCCTGCTTCACACGAACGGTCACTTGACCGAAATGCCGCCGTCCACCGCGACCACCTGCCCGGTGATCATCCGCGCTTTGTCGGAGGCGTAGAACACCGCGAGGTTACCGATGTCTTCCGGGGTTTGCTCGCCGCCGAGCGGCGTCTGTGCCGCCACCATCGCTTCGAACACCTGCCGCTCCGTCATGTTCGCGAACTCGGGACTGCGCGCCTTCATACGTGCGGCCAGCATTTCCCATGCGCGTGTCCACAAGAAGCCTGGGCATATGCAATTCACACGGATGCGACGCGGCGCAAGATCAATTGCGAGCGTGCGCGTGAGGTGAACCACACCGGCCTTTGCGGCACCGTATGCCGGCAATTGCGGCGTGGGACCGAGCGCCGCGATCGACGCGATGTTGACGATGCTGCCGCCGCGTTCGATGTGCGGCGCCACCGCCGCTGCAGAAGAAAATGCGGTGCGCAGATTCGACACGAGTTGCGCATCCCATGCGGCATCGCCCATGGCCAGCAGCGATTCGGATTGCGCGGCTTCCTCGAATGCGAGTACCGGACCGCCGATACCGGCGTTGTTCACCAGCACGTCGATGCGGCCGTGCAGTGCGAGCACATGGGCCGCCGCTTGCGCCATCGACCGCTGATCCGCCGCATCTGCAACGACACCCGACACCTTGCCGCCGATGCTCGACGCGGTTGCGTCGATCGGCGAACCGTCGAGATCGGTGACCACCACCTTTGCACCCTCGTTGGCGAAGCAGCGCGCGATGCCGGCACCGATGCCGTTCGGACGCCCCGCACCGGTGATCAACACAACCTTGTCAGCCAGACTCATTCCCCACCCCCCGCTTACGTCTCCCTTATTGCGGTGAGGCTAACGTCGCGAACGGCGCTCGACAACGTCGTTCGGTAACGCCAGCATCTCCTACCGAACGAAACGAGGAAGCAACGATGCGATTCGGCATGCTGTATGAACTGCAACTTCCGAAACCCTGGCAACACGACAGCGAGCAGAAGCTGGTCGACAACGCCATCGAACAATGCGTGCTGGGCGACAAGCTCGGCATCGACTACGCGTGGTCGGTGGAACACCACTTTCTCGAGGAATACTCGCACTGCTCGGCGAGCGAGGTGTTTCTCTCCGCGATCGCGGCGAAGACGCAGCGCATCAAGATCGGTTTCGGCATCCGCCAGGTGATCTCCAACTACAACCACCCGGCGCGCACCGCAGAAGCGGTGGGCATGCTCGATCTCGTTTCGCACGGCCGCGTGCAGTTCGGCATCGGCGAAGGCGCCACGCGTCTGGAACTCGGCGGATTCTCGATTCCGGCGAAGCGCAAACGCGCGATGAGCCTGGAAGCCGCGCGCGAAGTGGCCGACATGATGGTGATGGAACCGTACCCCGGCTACGAATGCGAGGACTGGTCGTTGCCGTGCCGCAACGTGCTGCCGAAGCCGATCCAGAAGCCGCATCCACCAATGTGGATGGCGTGCACCAACCGCGACACCATCAAGGTGGCGGCACAGAACGGACTGGGCGTGCTCGCGTTCAGCTTCCTCGATCCGGAAGAAGCTAAGACCTGGAGCTCGGTTTACTACGACATCATCAAATCCGACGAGTGCGTGCCGCTGGGTCATACGGTGAACGCGAACATTGCAATGGTCTCGGCGTTTTCTCTCCATGACGATCACGCAGAAGCCTCACGGCGCGGTGAAGACGGCTTCCGCTTCTTCGAATACGCCGTCGGCGCGTTGGTAACGGACGATGTGGTGCCGGGCCGCAGCAGATTGTGGGAACAGTTCGAAGCGCGCAAAGCCGCGCGGGCACGCGGCCAACAGGTCATCGATGCCGGTTATGGTGGTGTGGCAGCGAACCCCGAGCGCAGCATGACGCGCTCACCCGGTATCGGTACGCCCGACGAATTCAGAACGCACATGCAAGGCTTCGCCGCGGCAGGCGTCGACCAGGTGATCTTCCTGCAACAGGGCGGCAAGAACCGGCACGAACACATCTGCGAAAGTCTCGAGCGTTTCCATAGCGACGTGCTCGACGACTTCGCTGAGGGGCGTGAAGAACGAGAGCGGCGCAAGGCCGAGGAACTTGCTCCGTACATCGAAGCCGCACTCAAGCGACGTAAGCACCGCGCGCCGTTGAAGGACGGCGAGATACCGATCGTGCCGGCGTCGCGTCCGAAACCGGCCGCCTCAGGAAACTAGGGGAAGTCTCAGAGTTTTCC
>CAZLDA010000216.1:0-119 GCA_964557875.1 uncultured Pseudomonadales bacterium
GTGCGCGGCTTGCCCGACCGTGTGGACCCGGAACAGCACCGCGACCGCGAAGACATCACGGACCTTCCGCTCGTCACGATCGACGGCGAGGACGCGCGCGACTTCGACGATGCGGTGTT
>CAZLDA010000216.1:129-3397 GCA_964557875.1 uncultured Pseudomonadales bacterium
CGTAGGCAGCTATGTGCGACTCGGTTCGGCGCTCGACTACGCAGCCCGCGAACGCGGCAACTCGGTGTACCTGCCCGATCGCGTCGTGCCGATGTTGCCGGAGGCGTTATCGAACGGGCTCTGCTCGTTGCGCCCGCAGGAGCATCGGCTGTGCATGGTGTGCGACATGCAGGTATCTCCGCTCGGCAAGGTGACAACGTATCGCTTCTATCCGGCGCTGATGTTCTCCCGCGCGCGGCTCACCTACACCCAGGTCGCGGCGTTCATCGACGCCGGGTACCGCGGTTTCGAGGGTGAAGTGGCCGACTCGCTGCGGGCTTTGCATGACGTTTATCGGGCGCTGCTCGCTGCGCGCGAAGACCGCGGCGCGCTCGACTTCGACGCGCCGGAACAGAAGCTGATTCTCGAAAACGGTCTGCTGGAACGCATCGAGCCGGTGGTGCGCAACGATGCGCACCGGTTGATCGAAGAGGCCATGATTTCCGCGAACGTGTGTGCCGCGCGGTTCCTCGAGAAGCATGAGGCGACGGCGCTGTATCGGGTCCACGAGGGGCCGACGCCGGAGAAATTCGACCTGCTGAGGCAAGCGCTCGCTTACGCGGGAATACGCTTGAACGATGAGCCGCCCACGCCGAAGACGCTTCAGACGGTGGCGAATCAACTGGCTGGTCGACCCGACCGTGGTCTGCTCGAAACGATGATCCTGCGGTCGATGATGCAGGCCCGCTACAGCCCGGAAAACGTGGGTCACTTCGGGCTCGCGCTGCCTCGATACATGCACTTCACCTCGCCGATCCGGCGCTACGCAGACCTCGTCGTGCACCGCGCCATCGCCGGCGTGTTGCGGCGCGACCCCATCGACCAGAGTCACCTCGATGAGGTCGGCGAGCATCTGTCGATAACGGAGCGTCGGGCCGACGACGTCAGCCGCGGCGTGGCCGACTGGCTGAAGTGCGAGTTCGCGGCGCAGTTCGTCGGCCAGCCGTTTGACGGCACGGTCGTCGCGGTGACGGACTTCGGCGTGTTTGTCGAACTCGACAAGATCTTCATCCAGGGTCTGCTGCACGTATCGAACCTCGGCGATGACTACTTCACCTTCTATCCCGCGGCGATGTCGCTGGTCGGCGAGCGGTCTGGCCGGCGCATCAAGCTCGGCGACAAACTGTCCGTCATCCTGGCCGACGTCGATATCGAGTCGCGCAAGATCGATCTGCTGGTGGCGGGCGCCAAGGGAGGCAAACGCAACCGGCGAGGCCGTTCGTGAGCACGGAACAGGTCTTCGGCATCCACGCGGTGGAAGCGCTGTTGCGCGGCGATGTACAGCGTGTCCGACGTCTGTTCGTGCAGGCGGATCGGCGTGACCCCCGAATGACCGAGATTCTGAAACTGGCCGCGGCCGGCGGCGTACCGGTGGAGAATTACGATCGGTTACGGCTCGACCGCCTGACGCACCACGGCCGCCATCAGGGTGTAGTGGCCGAAACCGCACCGGGCGAACTCGGCTCCGAGAAGGAACTCGAGTTGCGCTGGCCGACGCTACCGCAACCTTTATTGCTGCTGGCGCTCGACGGTGTGATGGATCCGCGCAATCTGGGGGCGTGCCTGCGCAGCGCAGATGCAGCCGGGGTCGCAGCCGTGCTGTTGCCGAAGAGCCGAACCGCACCCCTCAGCGAGGTGGCGCGCAAGGCGGCAAGCGGCGCTGCCGAATCGCTGTTCATCGTGCTGGTCAGCAACCTGGTGCGGCGGCTGGAATGGCTGAAACAACAGGGTGTTTGGGTAGTGGGTGCAGCCGGCGATGCTCCCGATGCGTGGCGTGCCGCCGACCTGAAACAGCCGACCATTCTGGTGCTGGGCGGCGAAGGCAAAGGTCTTCGCGATCTGACGCGGAAAACCTGCGATCAGCTCGTCAGCCTGCCGATGCGCGGCACAGTATCGAGCCTGAATGTGTCGGTGGCCGCCGGCATCCTGTTGTTCGAGGCGGTCCGGCAACGTTCCACTTGATTCGGCCGTGACATTTGGCGGCACCCTCTCTAGAATCCGCGCCGCTCCACCCGAATCACGTCCTCAATCACTCCTTGCTTCACGCCCCCTCTTCTCAGAGAAAGGTGCGGAAGCGTTACGCCATAAGGAGGCGCAATGCGACATTACGAAGTCGTATTTCTCGTGCATCCCGATCAGAGCGATCAGGTGCCGGGAATGATCGACCGCTACAAAGCCCTGATCGAACGCGGTAACGGCAAAGTTCACCGTCTCGAAGACTGGGGCCGCCGGCAACTCACGTTCCCGGTGAAGAAGATCCACAAAGCGCACTACGTGCTGATGAACATCGAAGTGAACGGCGCGACACTCGAAGAGCTGTCGAGCGCGTTCCGCTTCAACGACGCGGTGTTGCGCAACATGATCATCAGCCGCAAGGAAGCGGCCACGGAAATCTCGAAGATTTACGCAGAAGAACTGCGCGATCAGGAAAAAGAGCGCGACCGAGACCGCCGTCGTGAAGAAGAGCTGGCGGCCCGCCGCGCAGACCCTGAGCGCGCACCGGCCGAAGAAGGCGAAGCAGTGGGAGAAGACAAATGAGCATGCCGCGTCAGTTTCGCCGCAAGAAATTCTGCCGCTTCACCGCGGAAGGCATAAAAGAGATCGACTACAAGGATCTCGAACTGCTGAAACAGTACATCACCGAAACCGGCAAGATTGTGCCGAGCCGCATCACCGGCACCAGTGCGCGTTATCAGCGTCAGCTGGCGGTTGCGATCAAACGAGCGCGGTATCTGGCACTGCTGCCGTATACCGACGCGCATCTTTGATCGGGAGCATCAAGTGAACGTCATTCTGTTGGAACGCATCGTCAATCTCGGCGACCTCGGCGACGAAGTGATCGTGAAAAGCGGTTTCGCCCGCAATTTCCTGATCCCGAAGGGCAAGGCGGTTCGCGCGTCGAAAGACAACCGCGCGGTATTCGAAGCGCGTCGCGCGGAGCTCGAGCGCGTGGCGCAAGAGCGCCTCGGTGAAGCGCAGGGTCGCGGCGCCAAACTGCAAGGTCTGTCGGTGAGCATCTCGGCGAAGGCCGGCGACGAAGGCAAACTTTACGGCTCGGTCGGCACCCACGACATCGCCGAAGCGTTGGCAGCGCAAGGTGCCGACGTGGCGAAGAGCGAAATTCGCATGCCCTCGGGCGTGATCCGCGTGGTCGGCGAATACGACATCGACGTGCACCTGCACACCGATGTGAACGTCACGATCAAGGTCGTCGTAGTTCCGGAATAGT
>CAZLDA010000216.1:3497-6874 GCA_964557875.1 uncultured Pseudomonadales bacterium
CACCTGCACACCGATGTGAACGTCACGATCAAGGTCGTCGTAGTTCCGGAATAGTAGTTCCGGAATAACCGGCCTTTTCCCTTGACACCATGAGCCTCCTCTCGGAGGCTCATCAGCCCCGCAACGAAATCGCTCCGCTATGTCGGAAACCGCTGCCGATTCGGAAACAGCGCGGCCCGCGTCGGTCGCGTCCGTGCATCTGTCCGCCACCGCGCAACTGAAGGTGCCGCCGCATTCGATCGAAGCCGAACAATCTGTGCTCGGCGGTTTGATGCTGAACAACGATGCGTGGCTCAACGTCGCTGACGTGCTGACCGCGCGCGACTTCTACCGCGCCCAACACCAGATCATCTTCGAAGCGATGGCCACGCTCGCGAACGCGAACGAACCGCTCGATGCGGTGACGTTGTCCGAAGCGTTGAGCCAACGCGGTTTGCTCGACAAGGCCGGCGGCATCGGTTTCCTCGCAGAGATCGCCGAGTCTACGCCCGGCGCGAGCAACGTGATGGCGTACGCGCAGATCGTTCGCGAACGCTCCACGTTGCGACAGCTCATCTCGGTAGCCAACAAGATTGCTGAGTCGGCGTTCGCACCGCAGGGGCGGCCGAGCAGCGAGCTGCTCGATATCGCCGAATCCGAAGTGTTCAAGATCCACGAAGGACGACTGCGCGACGAAGGGCCGGTTGCCATCGTGCCGTTGCTGGCGCGTGCAGTGGAAAAGATCGAATCGCTGTTTGCCTCGCGCAATCCGATCACCGGGCTCGCCACCGGCTTCGACGATCTCGACAAGAAGACCGCGGGTTTGCAGTCGTCCGACCTCATCATCGTGGCCGGCCGCCCTTCTATGGGAAAAAGCTCGTTTGCGATGAACATCGCTGAGCACGCCTTGATGACGGACGACCCCGGCGCCGTGCTGGTGTTCTCGATGGAGATGCCGTCGGACCAGCTGGTGATGCGGATGCTGTCGTCGCTCGGCCGCATCGATCAAACGCGCATGCGTACCGGCGACATGCACGACGACGACTGGCCGCGGTTCACCTCGGCCGTTAGCCAGCTGAAAGACAAACCGATCTACTTCGACGATTCTCCCGCGCTCACTCCGAACGAAGTGCGCACTCGTGCGCGTCGGGTGGCGCGACAAGCCGGTGGGTTGAAGCTCATCGTTCTCGACTACATCCAGCTGATGCGCGCGAACCGCGATCTAGACAACAACCGTACGGGTGAAATAACGGAAATCTCTCGCGGGCTGAAGGCGATTGCGAAAGAGATGCGCTGCCCGGTCGTAGCACTTTCCCAATTGAACCGCGGTGTAGAGAGCCGCAACGACAAGCGTCCGCTGATGTCCGACCTGCGCGAATCCGGCGCAATCGAGCAGGACGCGGACGTGATCCTGATGATCTATCGCGACGAGGTGTACAACCCGGAGTCGCCCGACAAGGGCACCGCGGAAATCATCATCGGTAAACAGCGTAACGGCCCTATCGGCAAAATCAGGTTGGCGTTCATCGGCAACCTGACGAAGTTCGAGAACCTCGCGCGCAACGACTACTCTGAATACATGCGCTGATGATGCGATTGGCGGCCAAACGGAATGGCTAAGGCGCGCGTCGCGTATGTCTGCAACGATTGCGGTGCAGAGCACGGCAAATGGCAGGGTCAGTGTTCGGCATGCGAAGCGTGGAACACGCTGACGCGCATCACGCTCGGTCCCGCCAAAGCATCGAAGCCCGCGGCGGGCTATTCGGGAACAGCGCCCGCCGTGCAGATACTGGCTGACGTCGATTCGGCGGACAGCGCGCGCATCGCGACCGGCTTTGCGGAATTCGATCGCGTGCTCGGCGGCGGACTGGTGCCTGGCTCCGTCGTGCTGATCGGTGGTGAACCCGGCGCCGGTAAAAGTACGTTGCTGCTCCAGATCACCACCTCGCTCGCGACGTTGGGCGAAGTGTTGTACGTCTCCGGCGAAGAATCGTTGCAGCAACTCGCGCTGCGCGCGCGCCGTCTGGAGTTGCCACTCGACCGTTTGCGTGTGGCGTCCGAAACGCGCGCCGAGGAAGTAGCCGCATTGATCGAGCAGCACAGGCCGCTGGTAGTCGTACTCGATTCGATTCAGGTGATGGAACTCGGCAGCGTGGAGAGCGTGCCCGGCAGCATCACGCAGGTGCGCGAGACCGCAGCATTCTTCACGCGGCTCGCGAAGCAGACGCAGACGGTGGTAATCCTCGTCGGGCACGTGACGAAGGAAGGCAGTCTCGCCGGTCCGAAGGTACTCGAGCACATGATCGATTGTTTCGTGATGCTCGATAGTCCGGAAGGCTCGCGATTCCGCACGTTGCGCGGATTGAAGAACCGCTTCGGCGCGGTGAACGAACTAGGCGTGTTCGCGATGACCGATCGTGGCATGAAGGAAGTGTCGAATCCGTCGGCCATCTTTCTGCAGCGCCCCGAAGCGTTGTCGCCCGGCAGCGTTGCAACCGTCACGTGGGAAGGTACGCGCTCGCTGCTCGTCGAATTGCAGGCGCTCGTCGATGCCGTGCAGGGTGGCTATCCGCGGCGCGTCGCCGTTGGGCTCGATGCGCAACGGCTCGCGATGCAACTCGCGGTGCTGCATCGCCATTGCGGAATTTCGCTCGCCGATCAAGACGTGTTTGCCAACGTGGTGGGTGGGGTGCGCATCGGCGAGACGGGATCGGACCTCGCGCTGATCCTTGCCGTGTTGTCGAGCTATCGCAATCGCGTGTTGCCACGCGATCTCATCGTATTCGGCGAAATCGGCCTGACGGGTGAAGTGAGGGGAGTGCCGAACGGCCAGGAACGCCTGCGCGAGGCCGCCAAGCACGGCTTCAAACGAGCGATCATTCCCCGTGCAAATCGTCCCAAACCCGCGATGACCGACATGGACGTGCGCGGCGTGGCTACCTTGAACGAAGCGCTGGACGTGCTGAACGAAGGCGCCTGATCGGGCTCATCCAACCCAGGCTTTTCCGCCGATGTTCTTCACATCAGCGTCACAAGCCTACACACCTGAACGTGTCTAACAGGAGAACAATGCCTTCGTTGTTTGTAGTAGGTCACGGGGGTGACCTGTAGGAGGCAACATGTTCGGTTTCGCACTCAAAGACGTCGTCGCGTTTCTCATCGGCTGCTTGATCAAGCTGCTCGGTTGAAACCGTGTTGGAGTGCCGGTGAGGCACTCCAACTCGCTTTCATCTCCTGGGTTGAGACGCTCTCACGCAAGCTTTTTGTAACGGATTCGCTTGGGCTCGTTGGCATCCGCGCCCAGGCGCTTCTTGTGATCCTCTTCGTAGTCGCTGAAGTTCCCCGCGAACCACTCGACGTGGCTGTCGCCTTCGAACGCGAGCATGTGGGTGGCGATG
>CAZLDA010000217.1:0-6873 GCA_964557875.1 uncultured Pseudomonadales bacterium
TGCGGCGTCGTCACGATGACGGCGCCCGCCACGGCGGCACGCTGCGACAACGTCAGTTGGATGTCGCCGGTGCCTGGCGGCATGTCTACAACGAGATAGTCGAGCCGGTCCCACAGCGTCTGGCTCAGCATCTGCGTCAACGCGCTCGAGGCCATGGGTCCGCGCCAGACCATCGGTGTTTCCTTCGTTACGAGGAAACTCATCGACATCGCCTGCAGGCCGTGCGCCTTGATCGGAAGAAAGAACTTCTCGTCCTTCACTTCGGGCCGCTGCCCCGAGGGAACGCCGAGCATGATGCCGAGGCTCGGGCCGTAAATGTCGGCATCGAGGATGCCCACTTTCGCGCCTTCGCGAGCCAACGCCAGCGCAAGATTGACGGCGGTAGTCGATTTGCCGACGCCGCCTTTGCCTGACGCCACCGCGATGATGTTCTTCACGCCGCGAAGATTCGGGCTCGCGCTCAATGTTGGTGTCTCGCATCCCAGTGTCAATTCCACGGGTGCGCCAACGGCGGCGCTGAGTCGCTGGGTCAGTTCGCTCTTCAGACCTTCCGCCGGATAGCCGAGCACCACCTCGACGTGAACCACCCCGCCGCGCTGTTCGACGCGACGCAGCGCACCGAGCGATTGCCATGTTTCACCGAGATAAGGGTCCGCGAACCGATCCAGCGCTTCGATGGTCGCCATGACGATATCAACCCGGATTTGAGCGAGCGCGCATTATAGGTTCGGCCAAGGAAAAACCAAGCGATGATGCAAACGCGGGACGGCTGAGAGTATAGTCGCGCCTTTCTCGAAATCCGCACCGGCTTCATCCATGTCCGCGCCGCGCAGAATACTGGTTACCAGCGCGTTACCGAACGCGAATGGATCGATCCATCTCGGGCATCTGCTCGAGCACATCCAGACCGACATCTGGGTTCGTTTTCAACGCCTGCGCGGCAATCAGTGCATCTACGTTTGCGCCGACGACACGCACGGCACCGCCACGATGTTGAAGGCCGAGCAGCTCGGCATACCGGCCGAAGAACTGATCGAACGGATTCGTGTGGAGCACGAGAGCGATTTCAAACGCTTCTTCATCGCGCACGACAACTTCTATTCCACACACTCCGAAGAGAATCGCCGTCTCTGCGAAGGAATCTATACGCGCCTGTCGGAAGGCGGCTACATCTTCACGCGCGACGTGGAGCAGCTGTTCGATCCGGACCGCAAACTGTTCCTCGCCGACCGATTCGTAAAAGGCGGGTGCCCGCGCTGCGGCAGCGACGATCAGTACGGCGACAACTGCGAAGTGTGCGGAGCAACTTACGACGCGACTGACCTTACGAATCCACGCTCGCTGATCTCCGGTGCCACACCGGTGCTCGCCAGTTCCACACACTACTTCTTCGACCTGCCGCAGTTCTCCGACATGCTGAAGCAGTGGGTATTCAGCGGCACGTTGCAGCCCGAAGTATCCAACAAGCTGGCTGAGTGGCTGGACGCTGGGCTGAAACCCTGGGACAAAAGCCGCGACGCGCCGTACTTCGGCTTCCTCATTCCCGGCACCACCGACAAGTACTTCTATGTCTGGATGGACGCGCCGATCGGCTACATGGCGAGCTTCCGGAACTACACCGATTCACACAACGAGATCACGTTCGATGAGTTCTGGCGCCCCGACGCGAGCACCGAGGTGCATCACTTCATCGGCAAGGACATCGTCAACTTTCACGCGCTGTTCTGGCCGGCGGTTCTCGAGGGTTCGGGCTATCGCAAACCGACGCGGGTCCATACGCACGGCTTCATTACCGTAGACGGCACAAAAATGTCGAAGTCGCGCGGCACCTTCATCAATGCCGGCACGTATCTGAATCACTTGAACCCGGAGTATCTGCGCTACTACTTTGCGACGAAGTTGAACGGCACGGTCGACGACATCGACATCACGTTCGACGATTTCGTGCAGCGGGTGAATTCCGACCTCGTCGGCAAGATCGTCAACATCGCCAGCCGTTGCGCCGGGTTCGTCAATCGGTTGAACGGCGGCGAACTCGACACAACAATCCACGATCCCCAGTTGTGGCGCGCATTCACCGACGCGTCACCCGCCATCGCGGCGTGTTACGAATCCGGCGAATACGGCAAGGCCGTACGCGAGATCACCGCGCTCGCCGATCGCGCCAATCAGTACATTGCGCAACAGGCGCCGTGGTCGCTTGCAAAAGAGGAAGGCCGCGCCGGCGAAGTGCAGGCGATCTGCACACTCGGCATCAACCTCTTCAAGGTGCTCGTCGTCTATCTCGCACCGGTGCTGCCCGATACGGCGCAACGCAGCGCGCGCTTTCTGAATCTGCCCGGGTTCAGTTGGGCAGACACGCAGGCGTTCCTCGGTAAACACCGCATCAACGCCTTCGAACCGTTGCTGACCCGCATCGAGGCCGACGCCGTGAATCGAATGATCGAAGAGACGCGTGGCGCTGACGCGGGGGCCGTGACAAAGCCGGAAGCGAGCGCTTCTGCACCCGCGAAGCCTGCGCCCGTGGCGACCGCCCCCGCAAAACCCGAACCGATCGACATCGATACGTTCAATCGCATCGACTTGCGCGTGGCACGCGTGATTTCGGCCGAACACGTCGAAGGCGCCGACAAGTTGATCAGGCTGCAACTCGATCTCGGCGATTCGCAGCGCCAGGTGTTCGCCGGCATCAAGAGCGCGTACGCACCTGAGTCGTTGGTAGGTCGCCTGACAGTCGTCGTAGCCAACCTGAAACCTCGCAAAATGCGCTTCGGTGAATCGCAAGGCATGGTGCTGGCGGCCGGTCCCGGCGGCGAAGAGATCTTCCTGCTGTCGCCCGATTCCGGCGCCGTCCCGGGAATGCAGGTTCGCTGACGACTGCCGGAATGCCAGACGCCTTCCCGCTGCTGATCGGCGCCGTCCTCGCAAACTACTTCGTGCTGACGAAATTCCTCGGTGTGCGACCTCTGTTCGGCGCCGACACTCGACCGAGTAGCGCGTGGGTGCTCGCGCTTGCTACCGCGTTCGTGGTTACGCTGTCGGCCGTTGTGAATCGTCTGCTCGAGCAGTTCGTACTGATGCCGCTCGACCTCGAATACCTGCGCTTCGTCGCGTTCATCTTCGTGATCGCGGCGCTTGCGCAAGGCACCACGGTCGCGATCCACGCAATCTATCCGGCGGCGCATGGCGCCCTCGGCCCGCAACTGCCTTTGATAACGATCAACTGCGCCGTGCTTGCGATGGCGTCGCTCCTTGCCGGGTCGCATTCCAGCCTGTTTGCGACGATCCTCCACGCACTCGGAGCCGCGCTCGGTTTCACGCTGGCGATCGTGATGTTCGCGGTGCTGTGTGAACCGTTCCGCGGCGCGCCCGTTCAACTGGTGATGGCCGGAGTGCTATCGCTCGCCTTCACCGGGTTCAAAGGTATCGGGGGTTAGATGGCGCTGGTCGGAATGGCGATACTCGCCCTCCTGACGGCTTCCATGGGGGGCGTGCTGGGCTGGATGGCCAGGCACGTGCGCCCCACTGGTCCGAACCTGATCGATGCCATCGACCTGCTTTTGCCGCAGACCCAATGCGAGCGCTGCGGTCACCCTGGATGTCGGCCATACGCCGAGGCCGTAGCTGCAGGCGCAGCGATCAACCGTTGCCCTCCGGGCGGCTCGAACACGATCGATGCGCTCGCCGCACTGTTGAATCGGCCCGTCGTAGCACTTGATCCGGATCTGCAGCCGATGGATGCCTCCGCGGTCGCGCTGATCGACGAGTCGCGTTGCATCGGATGTGCGTTGTGCCTGCCTGTATGTCCGGTCGATGCAATTTCCGGCGCAGCCGGACACCTTCACACCGTCATCGCGCGGCATTGCACCGGTTGCGAGCTGTGCATCCCGGCGTGTCCCGTCGATTGCATCGCGATGATTGCTGACGCATCGCGTGCGACCGCTACGACACGCTCATCCCTCAGTCAGATGGATCCAACGCGCGCCGACGATTCCCGCCGCCGTTACGATGCGCATCGCGACCGCGCTGCCGCACGCGCGCGCGCTGCCGAAGAACGCCGACATGAACGCCAAGTCCGCTTGTCGGCGCGACGTTCGTGGGACGACCAGTGATCAGACCAGCGTCGCCGCAACAGACGACGGCGTTCGTACTGGCCGCGCTCGCGCCGGGCGCCACCCTTCAGGCGACGACATTCGGCGACGGCGTTCTCGCGAACGTCGCGGTCGCCCTACTGACAGCCGCCGCCGTCGAATCGTTCGTTGCGAAATTGCGCGGCTTTCCGCCGGTCGACGGCATTCGCGACGGCAGCGGCATAGTGACCGCAACGTTGCTCGCGCTGGCACTACCGCCGGCAGTGCCTCTCGGGATAGTCATCGTGGGGGTGCTGATCGCCATCCTAATGGGCAAGCACGTGTTCGGCGGCGCCGGGGCGAACCCATTCAATCCCGCGATGGTCGGGTACGCCGTGTTGCTGCTGGCGTTTCCCGCCGCTCTCGCCGTATGGCCGAACACTACGGGCACCGCAATCGACGGCGTCACTGGCCCGACCGTACTCGACGCGTTCAAACATCGTGGTGCACTCACCGTTGCAGACGTATGGACGCCGACGCGCGGCTTCGGCGCACTCGGCGGCAGTGCGTGGGAATGGCTGAATGGCGCGTATCTCCTGGGTGGAGCCGCGTTGATCGCCATGCGCGTGGTCGATTGGCGCATCCCGCTTGCGATGCTGGGCGCGCTCACGTTCGCGGCCGCGATCAGCTACGACGGCGGCAGCTCTTCCAGCCTCGGCTCGCCGCTGTTTCATTGCTTCAGCGGCGGCACGATGCTGGCGGCGTTCTTCGTCGCGACCGACCCCGTCACCGCGCCAACGACCGCACGCGGGCGCATCTGCTACGGAGTACTCATCGGCGCGACATTGTTTGTGATCCGAACCGGATCGGCGTATCCGGACGGCATTGCGTTTGCAGTTCTGCTCGGCAACGCCGCGGCACCGGCGATCGATCGGGTGGTCGAACGACTGACGGCACAACCCAGATCAGGTGCGGTATGAGCAGTGCGAGCGCCGCGTGGCGGCTCGGCCTGCTCGGTGCAGCCGTTGCTGCAGTACTTGGCGGCGCCGACACACTCACGCGCGCACGTATCCAGGCGAATGAACAGCGTGTGATGTCGGCACCGCTGGTTGCAGTAACCGGAGACGACAGGCTTGCGAGCCTGCGTGGCGACACGAATCCGCCGCTGACGATCTGCGCCGCGTCCGGCGCGCCGCTGTATCACGTGTTTCAGCGCAGCGTGCGTGGATACGTCGGGCCGATTCAATTGCTGATCGCTGTAAATGCGAACGACTCGATGACCGGTGTTCGCGCGATTAGCCATCGCGAAACCGCGGGCATCGGCGACGCAATCGATGCGGACAAATCGCCATGGATACACTCGTTCGAAGGTCGGCCGTTGGCCGACATCGCGTTGGCGACCGATGGCGGAGCGATCGACGTCATCACAGGCGCCAGCGTAACCTCGCGCGCGGTGATCAACGGTGTACACGATGCGCTTGCCGACGCGGAGGGCGCACCTTCCTGGACTTGTTCGAGTGTCGTCGATGAATGAAACGCACGCCTGGCGTGACAACGCGGTCTGGCATCAGCTCTTGTGTCTGCTGCCGCTGCTCGTTGTGACGAACAGCGTCGCCGACGCCGTTGCGATCGGCGTGGCGGTGTTCACTGTACTGGTGATGTCCAACGTGATCATTGCCGCGCTACGCGGCTTCATCCCCGCGACGGCATCGTTTCCGGCGTACATGCTGCTGATCGGCCTGTGCACGACCAGCATCATGATGCTCATGCAGGTCTACGCCTTCGATGCTCATCAGCGGGTTGCGTTGTTCGTTCAGGTCGTCCTGTGCAACTGCATCGTTCTGGCGCAGGCGGAGCATGACGCACGACAGAAAACGATCGGCGCCATGCTGATCCAAAGTACCGTCACCGGCGCGGGATTCTTCGCCGCGTTGCTGCTGGTCTGTGTGGTTCGAGAAAGCGTGCCAATCGGCCTGCCGAAGTCGATTCTTCCGGCGTGCGTCTTCTTCGTAGCAGGTCTTCTGCTCGCCGCGAAGAACGCGCTGGTGACGCGCGTATGAACGCCGAAAAGCGACATCTCATCTTCGAGCGGCTGCGGGACGCGATGCCGGCTCCCGAAACCGAACTCGAATACGCATCGCCGTTCGAGCTCCTGATCGCCGTCATTCTGTCGGCGCAAGCGACGGACGTCAGCGTCAACATCGCTACCAAGAAGCTCTACCCAGTCGCCAACACGCCGGCAAAGGTGCTCGCGCTCGGCGTCGAAGGTCTCACGCCTTACATTCGAAACATTGGCCTCTACAACACCAAGGCGCGCAACGTCATCAGAACTTGCCAGGCGCTGATCGATCTGCACGGCGGCGAGGTGCCACGCGATCGCGCCGCACTGGAGGCGCTACCCGGTGTCGGCCGCAAGACCGCGAACGTGGTGCTGAACACGGCTTTCGGCGAGCCGACCATCGCCGTCGACACGCATGTATTCCGCGTTGCCAATCGCACGCGCATCGCGCGCGGCAAGACCGTTCGCGAAGTCGAGGATCGGTTGGTGAGACTCGTGCCCGAGGAGTTCAAGGACGCGGCCCATCACTGGCTGATCCTTCACGGTCGTTATGTGTGCACGGCACGCAAACCGCACTGTGGCGCGTGTCCGATCGAAGACCTCTGCGAGTATCCGCACAAGACCGAGTACGAGCGTTAGCAGAACGTTGACGCTGCAGAATTCAGCAGCTGCTACAGGTCGACCAGTTCCACATCCTCTGCCGTCAGAGCCTCACCCAGAAAGTGCCGGCCAACGCGTGCGAAA
>CAZLDA010000218.1:0-4166 GCA_964557875.1 uncultured Pseudomonadales bacterium
CCGGTGCTGTTTCAAACGCCGCCGAACCTGAAGCTCGACGTGCCGCGGCTGACGGCGTTTCTCGAACTCCTGCCGGAGGATCATCGCGCGACGTTCGAGTTCCGCAACGACACGTGGTTCACCGACGAGGTGTATGCGCTGCTCGAATCGAAGCACGCGGCGCTGTGTCTATCGGAACGCGAAGACGCCAAGCCGCCGCCGCTGGTGCAAACCGCGCCCTGGGGTTACGTGCGTTTGAGGCTCGAACAGTATTCCGAAGCAGATCTTGCGGCGTGGGTGGCGAAGCTGAAGGACACGCAGTGGCGCGAGATCTACGCGTACTTCATGCACGAACCGACCGCGCCGCCTTACGCCGAAACGCTGATGAAACTCTGGTGAACGACCTTTGGTGAGTAGAAGGGGAGCCGAGTGGAAGCAAATCAACTGATATTCCCGATGTTCGTGATGGTGCTATGGACGTTCTCCGTCGTGGCCAGGCTGTTCTTCGCGCGCAACAAATCAGTAGCCGAGGGCAAGGTGAACCCGCAGTACTTCAGGGTTTATCAGGGCGGAACGGAACCGGAAGCGTCTGCCAAACTCGCGCGCCACTTCTCGAACTTGTTCGAGGCGCCGGTGCTCTTTTACACGGCGTGCGTTGCGGGCATTGCGCTGCATATGGCCGGCGTGCTGTTTCTGGGGCTCGCGTGGGCGTACGTGGTGTTGCGCGTGATCCACACCTTCATTCACACCGGTGCGAACAAGCTCTATCCGCGGATCGGCGCGTATTTCTCGAGCTGGATCGTGTTGCTTGGGATGTGGGTGGTGCTGGCGATGCGCGCGGCAGGAATGATGTAGTACTGAGAAGGCGGTCTGCGCCTACCAACCTTCGCCGTCGAACATTCGACTGCTGAGTTCTTCGATGGTGTCGCCCCACATCTCCGGCGTGATGTTGCCTGCAAGCCACAAGCTCGCGAGACCGTGTGCCACCGACCACGCGTGCAGCGTGAGCACATCGAATGCCAGCGTTTGCTGCTTTCCCTTCCTTTTTCCGGTGCTTTGCACTGCACTGATCGCCTCTTGCAGCACACTGCTCGCGTTGTTGCGCGCCGTGACCAGCGCTGGGTCGTCGTTGCGCAGCAGTTTCGGATGGAACATCACTTCGAAACAGGCCGCATTCTCTGCGGCGAACAGCACGTAGCCCTGACCAGCGGCACTCAGTCGCGCCGCCGGCGTATTCGCCGCCGCGCCTACCGCCTGCGACATCCTTGCGTATAGGCCGTCGAAGCCCGCTGCCGCGAGCGCGGTGAAGAGCGCAATGCGATCCGGAAAGTGATGCGCCGGTGCGCTGTGCGATACGCCGAGTTCGCGCGCGAGTTCGCGCAGACTCACCGACGCAACGCCATCGCGTGCAATGGCTGCGAGTGCCGCCGTCATGACTGCTTCGCGCAGATCGCCGTGGTGATACGTGCTGCGGCGCGGTGCGCGTTTGCGCTTCGGTTTTGCGGTGCTCGTCATATGTTGCTCATCAGGGTTTGCTCGTCAGGTGCAGCGTGGCATCGAGATTCGCCTGATGGCGTGCAGCATCGATGCGGTAGAAACGCACCGCGTACCACGACGCTGAGTACAGCGCGACCAGCACGGGCAGATAGACCAGAATCAACGCGCTTGTCACGGCGTTATCCACTTCGCCCGGTCGCGCGTTTTCGGGAAAGCCGACGACGGAGAGCACCGTGCCGGCGAGCATCACGCCGATGCCGGAAACCGATTTGCTCGCGAAATTGCGCGCCGCAAGGATGAGGCCTTCGTTGCGAGCGCCTTGTGTTTCGGCGCTGCGATCTTCCACGACGTCGGCATTCATCGACGAAAGGATGATCTGTGCGGTGATGATCGCGGTGGTTTCGATCAGGTAGTTGGCCATGATGACAGGCGGAAAAAGCCCGCTTTCCGGCGACGGAAACCATCCGGCGAGTTGCGCCAGATAAGCGATCGGCAGAAAGACGATGGCGAAGCCGTACACGATCATCGCGGCGCCACGCTTTTCCCAACGCGCTGCCAGCCGCGGCGCAAGGTAGAAGGCGAGCGGCACGGCGATGAACGCGAGCAGCGGAATCACGCCAATCTTTGTCGTATCGAGTTTCCAGAAGAACGTCGTCACATACAGCGACAGCGCCTGCGAAAAGCCGGCTGCGGCCGCGAACAACAGCGCGGAAATGAACATGGAGTTGAACGACGTGTTCCGAAACAGCCCCCTCACCTGATCGACGATGGGGCGCAAGCCATGAGTGTCGCGCTTCGGGGGTTTGTAGAACGTCGGAATCTGGCGATGCGTGCCAAGCGATGAAGCAACCATCGCCGCGAACATCGTGCAGGCACCGATGATGCCGAGCCATTGGTAACCCGTTGGGCCCATCTGGCCGTTAGGGTCGAGATTGAACAGCACCATGAACGTGAGCACCGCCATGGCGAGCCCGCCGATCCAGCCGAACAGGTGGCGAAATGCCATCAGGCGGGTGCGGTCGTGATAATCGGTGGTCAGCTCCGGTCCCTGTGCCGCGTTCGGCACTTCGAAGAACGTCAGGCACAGGCGCACCAGCACGGTCATTGCGAGCAGATACGTGAACAGACTCGTTTCGCTGGCGAGCGCGCTCGCGGGAGGATTCCATAGAAAGAAGAACGTCACTGCGGTGGGCAAAGCCGCCGCATACATGAACGGATGCCGACGGCCCCACCGTGAGCGCCAATGGTCGGATACGTAACCCACCGGCAGATCGATGGCGGCATCGAGCACGACCGCGAGTGCCAATGCCAGGCCCGCCATGAATGGATCGAGACCAAGCACCTGGTTGTAGTACAGGAGCAGGAAGGAGTTGAACGCAGTGTCCTTCACGCCGAACGCCGTGGCGCCGGAGCCGTAGAAGATCTTCGTCGCGAGGGTGGAGCGACGGGGTTGCGTCATGTGGCTTTCGTTTCCCGAACTTTGAACTGGACAATGCCTAGATCAAGACACTACGCTACGATTGCCCTGCAATGTAGGCAGTGCCTAGATCATACGCTCTAACCAGGAGACGCGTCATGGCGGAAGCAAGAGAGCTCGACGTTCTACCGGAAGACAACCCGTTCCTGCGCGGCAACTTCGCGCCGGTGGACGTGGAGACCACCGCATTCGATCTTCCCGTTAAGGGAACGATTCCGGAATGTCTGCGCGGCACGCTGATGCGCGACGGGCCGAACCCGATTGCACCCGGTCCGAATCATCACTGGTTCACCGGCGACGGCATGGTGCACGGCATCGACATCGCCGGCGGCAAAGCTACGGCATATCGAAACCGTTGGGTGCGAACGCGCCGTGTGGAAGAGCTGAAAGGGTTGAAGGCGGCGCCGGTGAGCCCGCGGCAACCGATGCAACAGGGCTCCGGCAACGTGAACGTGATCGGCCACGGCGGCAAGGTGCTCGCGTTGCCCGAAGTGGGGTTGCCATACGCGCTCGACCGAAGCCTGAACACAGTCGGCCAGTACGACTTTGCGGGAAAGCTGGCAAGCAACATGACCGCGCATCCGAAGATCGACGGCAAAACCGGCGAGCTGCTGTTCTTCGGTTACGACTTCGGCCCCGTTTCGTTGCGCTATCACGCGGCGGATCGCAACGGCGCGTTGCAGAAGACCATCGACATCGCAAAGCCGTATCCGACGATGATGCACGACTTCGGCGTAACGGCGACGCGGGTCATCTTCATGGACTTCCCCGTGGTATTCGACATGGCGATGGCGATGAAAGGCAGCATGCCGTTCAGCTGGCGCGACGACGTGCCGGCGCGGCTCGGTATTCTGCGTCGCGACGCAACGCGCGACGACACGCAATGGATCGAGATCGAGCCGTGCTTCGTGTATCACCCGTTGAATGCGTATGACGATGGTGAACGGATCGTGTTCGACGTAGTGCGGCATCCGCGCACGTTCGTTAAGGGGCGTCTGGAAGGCAGCGGTGGACCCTCGCGGCTGGAACGCTGGACGATCGACCCCGCAGCGGAGCGCGTGCAGCAGGAGATTCTGCTCGACCGTGCTGTCGAGTTTCCGCGCGTCGATCCGCGGGTGGAATGTCATCGCCACCGTTATGGCTACATGGTGGAAGTCGATGTGGGCACGGACCCGCGCGGTCTGCTGAAGCACGATCTGCAGACCGGAAAGAC
>CAZLDA010000218.1:4176-6852 GCA_964557875.1 uncultured Pseudomonadales bacterium
CGACATGGGCGCGCGCGGCGCAACCAGCGAAGGTGTGTTCGTGCCGGCGGCACCGGGCGCCGGCGAAGACGAGGGCTACGTGCTTTCGGTCGTATACGACGGCGCGAAGAATCGCAGCCACGTGCGCATCATCGATGCGCAGCGCTTCGAGGGGCCGCCGGTTGCCACGATCGAATTGCCGGTGCGCGTGCCGTTCGGCTTTCACGGAAACTGGATTCCGAACTGATCCGAGGCTGATAAAGTGTGCGAGCCGCGTCCAACGCATCACCAGTAGGGGAGAGTCATGTTCGCATCGATTCGGTTCTTCGCATTCGTCTTCGCTGTTGCGCTTGCAGGGTCAGTCCACGGTGCAGCCGGCGAGGTCGCCATCGAAACGGCGCCGGGTGAAGCCGCCGCGGCGGTCACGACGACGAGCAGCGGCACGATCAAAGCCGTCGACGCGAAAACGCGCACGGTTACGATCGTCGGCGACGGCGGCAAAGAGCTGAGCATCGTCGCGGGACCCGAAGTGAAGAACTTCGCTCAGCTGGCGGTAGGACAGCGCGTGACCGCGGACTACGTGCAGGCATTGACGCTGCAGCTCAAGCCCGGCAGCAAGGCGCCCGTGTCGCGCACCGTGGAAGCGGCCGCGGGCGGCGCGGCGGAAGGGAAGTTGCCCGCAGGCGTGATCGGCCAACGCGTGAAGATCGTTGCCGAAGTGGTGGCAGTGAACGCCGACACCCAGACCGTCACCTTGCAGGGGCCGGAACGCAAGGTGGATCTCGAACTCGACGACCCCGATCAGTTTGCGCTCGTGAAGGTGGGCGATCGGGTGGAAGCGGTGTACGTGGAAGCCACCGCGTTGTCGGTGAGCCCGGCGAAATAGGGCGAGCCCAGCCGCCAGATCCGGTGCTAACGACCGGATCAGGCGGCGATCCGTTTCAACTCGGCAACTTCGCCGCCCACTCCATGAGTATCTTCACGTACTGCGCCGGATCCTGCTGGTGCATCACGTGGCCCATCATCGGCAGCGAGACGTAGTCGATTTCCTGGCCCGAGGCGGCAACGAGTTCGAGCACGCGCTTCGCTTGAACGTCCGACAACGCGCCCCTCACACCGCCCGTCTGTTCGTCGTTCATACGAAAGTGGTGCGTCAGTAAGACCGGCACCTTGACGTTCGACAGCATACGTTCGTGATCGCAGCTCGCGGCGACGGTTCCGGTCCAGAACGCGCGGCCCCATTCCGGATCGTATTCCTTCAGGTTTTGCGGCGGTCCGCCCGCGGCGGAGAACGGTCCGCCTTCAGCCATCAGGAAAGCAATCGACGGCGGCAGTTCCTTCGGGCCGGCTGAGCGCATCCCTTCATAGTTTCCGATGCTCCACTGATCGCCGAGGTATTTGTTGAACAGCGCGAACACCGGGCCGATGCTCTGGCGGATCGACGGGCCGGTCGATGTGTTCACTTCCGATGAGAAGAGCGGCGGATCTTCGTACAGCGCCGCGCGCACCTGCCCCGGCTTTGCATACGCCGAGAGCCACGCCGACAGCACGCCGCCCGACGAGAGTCCACTGACGATCGCCGGCCGCTTGATGACGAGATCCATGAAGCGGACTAGGTCGTTGCCCATGTTGTCGAGGGTGTAACGGCCCGGCGTCCATGTGGAGCGACCTTGTCCGCGCAGGTCCACCGCGAACGCCTCGAAGTGGTCGCCGAGCAGTTTCATCGCTTGTTCATATCCCCACCACGATTCCGTTTGGCCGGGAATCAGCAGCAGAGCGGGCTTGTTGGGGCTGCCGACCTTGGCGTAGTTCATGCGCACCTCGCCGAGATCGACGAGGTGCTCTTCGAACGCGTGCTTTACGAACGTGTCGGCGCGATCGCTCGCTTCGGAGGGCTTCTTCATGGATCGCGTGTCCTGTTCAGTCGCAAGGAAGAGGGCGCGGCCGAGAATAGAACGGATGGGCAACTCGAGCCAACGAGTGCGCCGGACGGCAAACGGTGTGTTTCATCATCGTTTGCGCGCGTCCCGCCTCGCGTTGGCGATGTGCTGGAACATCCGCCGGTACTCCGTGGGTCTCACGCCGGTACGCCGACGGAATACACGCCTGAAGAACGATGCATCCTCGTAGCCGCTCTGCGCGCTGATGTCGTCGACGGGCAGGTCGCTCGATTCGAGCAGCCGTTTGGCGGACTCGACACGCAGGTTCTGCACGTAGTCGATCAGCGCGACGCCGGTTGCGCTCTTGAAGCGACGCTTCAAGCTTCGCTCCGGAATACCCGACGCGACAACGGCCTCGCGCACCGCACCGCGGCGGCCGAAATTCTCGGTGAGCCACGTTTCGCAGCGTCGCACCACCGCATCTGATGCGGTGTGCGTCTGACGAGCGGTGCGTACGGCAGTTGCCCTTCGCCGTGCCACTTGAGCAGATACACCTGGGCAATGCGCAGCGCTTCGCCCGGGCTGCCGTGCCGGCTGATGACGTGAATCGCAAGGTCGTGCCACGAGGTGGTGCCGCCCGCGGTGACGATGCGCCCGGACGCGTCGGCGAACACGAGGTTCGGCGCCGGTTCGAAGCGCACGTTCGGATAATCGCGCGCGAACAGCTCGCAATATCCCCAGTGCGATGTCGCGGGTTTGCGGTCGAGCAGTCCTGTCTCGGCCAGCATCAACGCACCCGAGCAGGCGGAGTAAAGAT
>CAZLDA010000219.1:0-1085 GCA_964557875.1 uncultured Pseudomonadales bacterium
GCCGTGATCACGTCGATACGCTTGACGCCACTCGGAGTTGGCAGTGCGACGGGGCCGGAAATCAGCGTGACCTCTGCGCCGGCATCGCGTGCCGCTTCGGCTATCGCGAAACCCTGTTTGCCGGAGCTGTGGTTGCTGATGTAACGCACCGGGTCGATCGGTTCGCGGGTCGGCCCGGCGGTTATCAGGACGCGTTTGCCGGCGAGGGGTTTTGGACCTAAGACGCGGAGGAGCTCGTTGCAGAGTGCTTCGGGCTCGGGCATGCGGCCCGGCCCGAATTCCCCGCACGCTTGCGGACCGTCGTCGGGACCGACGATTCGCACACCGTCGGCGCGCAACTGGTCGACGTTGCGTTGCGTGGCCGGATGCTTCCACATCATGTGATTCATTGCCGGCGCGACGACGACGGGGCACGTCGCGGCAAGAGTCATCGCGGTGAGCAGATCGTCCGCCATGCCGTTTGCCAGTCGCGCCACAGTGTGGGCGGTCGCGGGTGCGATCAGGATGCAGTCGGCCCAGCGAGCGAGTTCGATGTGTCCCATGGCGGCCTCGGCAGCGGAGTCCCATAGATCGCTGCGCACTTGTCTTCCGGAAACGGCCTGCAGCGTCGTCGCCGTTACGAACTGGGCGGCGCCGTGCGTCATCACTACTTGTACATCCGCGGCCTGCGACGTCAGTTGTCGCACAAGCGCCGGGGTCTTGTACGCCGCGATTCCGCCGGTGACTCCCAATAGGATGTGCTTGCCGTTGAGGGACATTGGTCCGCGCCGATGCGTTGGGCGTCTTACGATACCACTTCGTGGCGAGCGCACACTCACCGGCGCGTGCAGCGTTCACGGGATTCGACCCATGACGATCACAGATTGGCCGATCGGCGAGCGACCTCGCGAGCGACTGCTCGCGCGTGGTGCGCATGGATTGTCCGATGCTGAACTGCTGGCCGTGTTGCTTCGCACCGGCGCTGGCGCGCGCGATGCCGTGCAGCTGGCGCGAGATCTGCTCGCCGGCTACGGCACTCTGCGCGCGCTCCTCGATGCACCGGTACAGGAACTCTCGCGAAAGCCCGGCATCGGCCCTGCGAAGGC
>CAZLDA010000219.1:1095-6846 GCA_964557875.1 uncultured Pseudomonadales bacterium
GAAGGCGACCACCATCGTCGCGGCAGTCGCTTTGGCCGAACGCTATCTGGCCTGCGCGATGGTGCGCGAAGAGGTCTTCAACGCTTCGGCGGATGTCCGGCGTTACCTGCGGCACCGACTCGGTGGGCGCCCTCGCGAGGTGTTCGCCGCGTTATTTCTAGACGCGCAACACCGGCTGATTGCGTTTCGGGAGTTGTTTCAAGGCACCGTGGACAGCGCCACAGTGCATCCGCGCGAGGTGTTGCGCGAGGCGCTTTCGCTGAATGCGGCGGCGCTGATTCTGGTACACAACCACCCGTCGGGCGTGGCCGAACCGAGCACCAGTGACGTGCGCATCACCGAACGGCTGCGCCACGCCCTGCAGTTGATCGACGTCAGGGTGCTCGACCACATCGTGGTAAGCGGCACCGAAGCGGTCTCGATGGCCGAGCGCGGCTTGCTGTAGTGGGAACCCTCTGGTATAAAACGCGACTCTTTTTTTCGGGCAAAGGCGAATTCGCCATGACTCAAGTGTGCCAGGTGACCGGAAAGCGCCCGATGAGCGGCAACAACGTGTCACATGCGAAGAACCGAACGCGGCGTCGGTTTGAACCGAATCTGCACTACCACCGATTCTGGCTCGAAGGTGAGAAACGCTATGTCCGGTTGCGCGTTTCCGCTGCGGGAATGCGAGTGATCGACAAACAAGGCATCGATGCGGTGGTCGCCGATCTTCGCAAACGCGGCGAGAAGGTCTGAACATGCGTGACAAGATCAAGATGGTTTCGAGCGCAGGCACCGGTCACTACTACACGACCGACAAGAACAAGCGCACGATGACCGACAAACTCGAACTGAAGAAGTACGACCCGGTCGTTCGCAAGCACGTCATCTATCGCGAAGCGAAGATCAAGTAGCGGCACCTCTCTGATTGTCGTTGCTTCTTGTCGTTGGCTACGGCTGCGTGGCCAGCAACAGGTGTCCCCATGCATCAACCGTCGCCCGCCAACCTTCATCGATGAAGGTGGTGGCCATCGTCTCTACCACGATGGCCGGCCCATCGATGCGCTGCCCTCGACCCAGCTCGGCGCGTTCGAACAGCGGCACTGCCGGGTGCTTTGTAGTGCGAACTGTTGCTCGCGCGGGCGCCGGCGTATCGCGGTCGAGCTCGAGCAGCTTTACCGTGGGACTCGCGGCGCTCACGTCGCAACGGATATTGACGAGTTCGATCGACAGGTCGAGTGCGTGACCGTAGCGCGCTCTGTGTAGTTCGTGGAATGCGCGCGCTGCCGCGTCGGGCGTTGTCCAGTCCACGGTCAGCGTGAAGCTCTGCCCGCGGTAGCGAAGATCGAGGAAGCGGTGCAGTTCGATGGCCTGTGCGCTTGCGCCGTCGTCCAACAGCTCAGCGATGCCGCGACGCGAGAGGGCGTCGAATAGCGCGTCGATCTCGCAAGTGCCGAGTTCGTCGAGCACTCCATTGACTGTTTTGGTCAATTGACGCGACGCGTCTGCGACCAACATTCCAAAGGCCGACAACACACCGCAATACATCGGCACCACAATGCGTGGAATCTCCAACGCCCGAGCAAGGGCGCACACGTGTAGACCGCCGGCGCCGCCGAATGCGACCAGGGTGCACGCGCGTGGGTCGTGACCGCGCTCGAGCGAGATCAGTCGCAACGCTCTCGCCATGTGTTCGTTTGCGATTGCGACGATTCCCGCGGCAGCGTCTTCTGTCGTGATGTTCAGAGACTGCGCAATCCGTGCAACCGCACTTCGGGCGAGCTCGGCCTGGATGGGAAGCGTTCCTGCCAATCGTAGAGAGGAAGGTAGACGTCCGAGGACGACGTTCGCGTCCGTTACCGTTGCAGAAGTGCCGCCGCGTCCGTAACACGCAGGTCCGGGATTCGCCCCGGCCGATTCAGGGCCGACGTGCAATGCACCGGCCGCGTCGAGATAGGCAAGCGAACCGCCTCCCGACGCAATTGTGTGGATATCGGCCATAGGCACGGCGACGGGGTACTGGCCGATGGACCCTTCTCGCGTGACGTGCGGGCGTTCACCGACAAGCGACACGTCGGTGGATGTGCCCCCCATGTCAAAGGTGAGTAGATCCTTGCGCCCTAGCGTTGCGCCGAGGTGCCGGGCCGCAGCGATGCCGCCTGCCGGTCCTGATAGCAGCAGGTTGACCGCGCGCCGGCGGGCCTGGGCGGCGCCGATCGTTCCGCCTGATGACTGCATTACGATCACGCGCGAGGGAGCGACCGCTTCCGATAGCCGCGACAGATAGCGCTCAACGACAGGCCCGAGCCATGCGTTAAGCCAGGTTGCGATACCGCGTTCGTACTCTTTGTACTCGGGCAGTACATCGGATGAGCGGCTGACGAACGCAACACCTTCGAGCGCGGCCTCGATCGCGCGTTCGTGCGAATCGTCGACGTAGCTGAAGAGCAAGTTGATGGCGACCGCCTCCGGACGTAGAGACGAGATCTTGCGCCGTAGTGCCTTGAGGTCGGCCTCGTTGAGGGGCTCGATGACCGAACCGTCGGCTGCCATCCGCACGGGAATCCCGACCAGCAATTCGTCCGGCACAGGGTTGGAAGCGGCGCCTGGAGCAAGGCTGTACAAATCGCGGCGCGCTTGCCGGCCGATTCGCAGCACGTCGGTGAATCCACGGTTGGTGACGTAAGCGGTGCGGACGCCTTTGCCCTCGAGCGCGGCGTTCGTCGCGACCGTACTCCCGTGCACGATGGTGACTCGACCGGCTGAAACTTCGGCGTCGAGCCCGAGTTCGGTGATGCCGCGGCGGATTGCCAACGATGGATCCTCGGGAGTCGACACCACCTTATGTAGTCGCAGAACGCCGTCGTGGAGCAGGACGAAGTCGGTAAATGTGCCTCCAGTGTCGACGCCGAGTAACATCGTTAGCGATTTTGGAGTCACGATGACGAAGCGCGGATTGTAGCGGATGCCGGAATTGCCAGAAGTCGAGACGACTCGACGCGGCATAGAGCCCGCGCTCGTAGGTCGCACCCTCACGGGGTGGTCGTTGCGGCAACCCCGGTTGCGATGGCCTGTTGTGCTCCCGGACGCACTCCGCGACCAACGGATCCTTAGCGTTTCGCGCCGCGCGAAGTACCTCGTCATCGAGACCACGGTCGGCAGTTTGATCGTGCATCTCGGCATGTCGGGCAGTCTGCGGCTGGTGCGAAGCAGCGTTGAGCCAGGTCCACACGATCACGTTGATCTGGCGATCGCCGGTGGTCGTGTCTTAAGACTCACAGATCCTCGCCGGTTTGGAAGTATTCACTTCCAGGAGGGTGATTGGCGCGAACATTGGCTCATCCGAGACCTGGGCGTGGAGCCGCTCGACAATGAGTTCGACGGTGATTTTCTGCACCGCGCCGCGCGCAATCGCCGGGTTGCAGTCAAGCTGATGCTGATGGATGCGCGTGTGGTCGTTGGCGTGGGGAACATCTATGCGAACGAATCGCTGTTCCGGGCCGGCATCCGACCGCGCATCGCCGCGGGCCGTATCAGTCGCGATCGATATGCGGCGCTCGCCGAATCAGTGCGGGAGGTGCTGGCGCAAGCGATTCGCGTAGGCGGGACGACGCTGCGGGATTTCGTAGATGAATCGGGACGGCGCGGCTATTTCAGCCAATCGCTGAACGTGTACGGCCGGGAAGACCAGCCGTGCTACGAATGTGGAACCATCCTCAAGGGTCTGCGGATCGGCCAAAGAGCCACCGTGTACTGCCCGAACTGCCAACGATGACGCGAAAAATCGGTGTTACTGGTGTTACAGTCTGACCGCCTCATGGGATTCGAGACGTTTCGTCATGCAGAAATTCATTAGAAGCCGTGCACTGACGGCGTTGATCGTTGCAGCGATCAGCGTGCCGGCATTAGCGGCGTCGGAAGACTCGCCGAACGACTGGGCGATGGCAGGCGATGTCCTCGTTGCGCGGCCATTCGGGATGGTGATGACGCTCGCGGGGAGTGCGCTTTTCGTTGTGAGCTTGCCGTTCACTGCGCTGGGCGGCAACGTCAAGCAGGCGGCTGATGTTCTCGTCGTTGGGCCGGCCAAAGAGACGTTTGTGCGCTGCCTCGGTTGCAGCACCGCTGGTCGCTATCAGGATCCGAACGACGTCGGCCAATAGTCCTAGCAGCTAGGACTTTGCCTGGCTGTTTGCCCGGTTGGCTCTGAGCGCCTCGGCGACGATCGGATCGACGAACTTAGTTACGTCGCCGCCCAGTGACGCGATCTCGCGAACCAGCGTCGACGAGATAAACGAACAACTCTTCGACGGAAGCAGGAAGACGTACTCGATCGTCGGTTCGAGTTCGGTGTTCATCTCCGCCATCTGAAATTCGTATTCGAAGTCGGCCATCGTGCGCAGACCGCGCAGGATGAAACGTGTCCCCATGGTGTTCGCGTAGTCGACCAGCAATCCGTGGAACCGCTCCACCTTTACTCGTTTTCCGAATGGGGCAAGGACACGCTCGCATAAACGGATCCGGTCGAGCAGCTGCTCCGATCCGGCCTTTTGCGCCGACGTTCCGATTGCCAGGATCACCTCATCGAAGAGGTTGAGCGCGCGGCTCACCAGGTCCGTATGTCCGTTCGTGATCGGATTGAAGGTCCCCGGATAGATCACTGTTTTCAAGATTCCCGTCCCCACGAGGAAGGCCGCGATGGTATCGGAAAATCGATCGCAACCTCAAACCGGCCGCTTCACCAATCGAGACTGAACGTCGCCAGTGCGTGTCGTCTTCACGATGGACCATGAATCGAGCTGCAGAGAATGATGGACACTAGATTCCACATACACGATCGATTCCGTGTGCAGATGTCCAGGTTCACGCAGTACTTCGAGGCATTGTTCGAGCAAGGTCGAGTCGAACGGCGGATCTAGAAACACGATATCCCACGAACGATTGTCTCCGCGCAGGAAGTCGAGCGCCGAGGCGCGCTGAATGGTGCAGTCGGTTGCACCGATGGCGCGCGCATTTTCCTGTAACGCCCGGACGACGGTTGGATCGTCGTCGATGAGTGCCGCCGCCGCGGCGCCTCGAGACAGCGACTCGAATCCGAGCGCACCAGACCCGGCAAACAGATCGAGGCAACGAGCGCCGTCGAGCCAAGGCGCCAACCAATTGAACACGGTCTCACGCGCGCGATCCGGTGTGGGTCGTAGCGTCGGGCGATCGGGGAACGCGAGCTTTCGTCGCCTCCACTTACCGCTGATAATGCGGACCTCGTTCACCGCTGGCCTCACAGGTCGAGCACGTGCAACAGAATCACAGAGAGCGATTGTGGGCCAAAACGACGAGAACACCGAGCGAGGGTTCCTTCGCCGTCTGCGCGGCGGTCTCGCGAAAACCCGAACTCAACTGGCGGCCGGGCTCGGCAACCTGTTCCTCGGCAAGAAGGCCATCGACGACGATGTCCTCGCCGACCTCGAAACCAGCTTGTTGCGCGCCGACGTCGGCGTCGAGGCCACGCAGCGCATCATGGATGCGCTTGCTCAACGCGTAAAACGCAAGCAACTTGCGGATACGATCGCGCTGTTCGACGCGTTGCGAGCGGAGTTGATCGAACAGCTTCGGCCGATCGCGCGACCACTCGTGATCGAGCCTGCGAAACGCCCCTTCGTGATATTGGTGGTGGGTGTCAACGGTGCCGGAAAGACGACCTCCTTCGGCAAACTGGGCCAGCGACTCAAGTCGGAAGGCATATCGGTTTTGTTGGCGGCGGGGGATACGTTC
>CAZLDA010000220.1:0-6832 GCA_964557875.1 uncultured Pseudomonadales bacterium
GAGCGATAACGACGCTGACAAGCAGGCTTTTCCCTGGCATCGATCCCTCCTGAGACGGGCTTGATCGTGCGACGAGAAGACCGCGGAACTGAAGCGAGTATTGCCTAACCGTTGGAAGACGCGGAAGTGGACGATCGGTGGATCAATGTGAGCATTTGCGGTGTTGGCGATTCATTCCGGGTTCGGCACCGCCGGAAAGAACCGTTTGAAGTCATTGAGATCGAGTTCGGATTGCTCGATGGCGTTGCGCTTCTCGATTCGCTTCGCTTCGATGTCACGCCCGGTTGCCTCGATCCCCGAACGCACGGTTTCGAGGTTGTCGAGGGTTCCCGCGGACGGTGGTTGCCCTTCGCGTTCTGCCATCGCCGCATCGGCTTCGAAGTCGCGCAGCTTCAGCTTCAGAATCTCGAGGTTCGCTTTCGCCATTGCGATCGAATCATCGATCGCATCAATGGCGCGATCGCGCGCTTCTTCGACGTCGTGCGCCGAGGCATACAGCTTTCGCAGTTCTTCGGGCGTGCGCGGGTGCGGACCGGTTTCCTTCGGCGCCTTCTCGATGGGCTTTGCCGGCTCGTCCCCCGTTCGTTTGGGTGGAACCACTTCGAGCACGGTCCCGTCCTTGGCGAGGCACGAATAACCTCTGTCCGCGAGCGCCGCTGGAATCGCATTCGATAGTTCAACGATGCCGTCCTCGTTGATGAAGCTGTACGACGCGCACACAGGTGTCTGCACGGCTGCGCCGTTCGCCGCAAAACTCAGCCCAAGGCCGAGCCCGAGGCAAGCCAGGAGCATGCATAGAGTTTTCAACGGCACGGTCCCAGGTAGGTGGCTAATCCCATGATGCGCCTATCGAGGTGCCGCGGCGGGGTGTAGCGGAACGTAAGTCAACACGCATTGACATAACCTCGGGCATCGGGGATATTTCGCGCAAGCGCCACCTGGAGCAACCACGCCATGAACATTCCCGTCAAACCGGAAGCCGTCGCCGAGGCTTACAACACGCCGCTCGAGAAGCTCAACCCTGCCCGCGCCGATCGATTCCAGGCCGACACGTTCTGGCCGGTATTCGAACGGCTGCGCCGCGAAGACCCCGTGCATTTCACGCCGGAGAGCGAGTTCGGGCCGTATTGGTCGATCACGCGCTGGGCCGACATCATGGCCGTGGACACGAACAACGAGGCGTTCTCGTCGGCCGACGGCATCGCGCTCGCGAACCTGCAGGCGATTGCCGAACAGGAAAAGATCATGGGGCCGCGCCGCGGCGCGGGGTTCATCACCATGGACGAGCCGGAGCACATGGTGCGTCGGCAGGCGGTCACCCCGACGGTGGCGCCGCCCAATGTCGCGAAGATGGCGCCGGTGGTACGCGAACGCGCCGGTCAGATTCTCGACAGCCTGCCGATCGGGAAGGAGTTCGACTGGGTCGATCTCGTTTCGAAGGAGCTCACGGCGATGACGCTGGCTACGCTCTTCGACTTTCCGTTCGAAGACCGCCGCAAGCTGACGTATTGGTCCGACATGGTCACCAACATGCCGGGTCACGGCCCGGTGAAGAGCTGGCAACACAAGGGCGAAGCGCTGTTCGAGTGCTTCGGCAGATTCCACGAGTTATGGAACGAGCGCGTGAATGCTGCTCCCGGCATCGACCTGATTTCGATGCTCGCGCACAACCCGGCCACGCAGAATATGGACCCTGCGGAGTATCAGGGCACGGTGATACTGCTGATCGTGGGCGGCAACGACACCACGCGAAACACCATCTCGGGCAGCGTCTACGCGCTGAACAAGTATCCTGAGCAATACGACAAGTTGCGCGCCGATCCGAGCCTGGTCACGTCGATGGTCTCGGAGACGATCCGCTGGCAGACGCCGCTCGCACACATGGCGCGCGTCGCGACGCGCGACACCGACGTGAGCGGGAAGACCATTCGCAAGGGCGACCGTGTCGCGATGTGGTATGTGTCGGGAAACCGCGACGAGTCGGCCATCGAGAATCCCGATGACTACGTCATCACGCGCGCGCGGCCGCGCCAGCACTTGTCGTTCGGCTTCGGCGTGCACCGTTGCGTCGGCAATCGTGTGGCGGAAATGCAGCTCGCGATCATCTGGGAAGAGATCCTGAAGCGTTTCCCACGGATCGATCTGGTGGACGAACCGACACGCAACTACTCGTCGTTCGTGCACGGCTACGAAAGCATGCGCGTGGTCATTCCGTCGCGTGCCTGAGGCGTTTGTGCCTGAGGTACGAGTGACGAACTTCTCGGCCCGTACCGATCGCCGGTACGCCGAAGCAATCGAACAGAGCCTCGAGATTGCCGCCGAACGCGGCGGCGATCTCACGCCGCGCGTATATGCGGTGCTCTTCGCGCGCGAACCGCATCTGCGCGAGTTGTTCTGGCGCGATACGAACGATGCCATCAAGGGCGAAATGCTGATGAAGGTGATCGAAGCGATTCTCGATTTCGTGGGCGAGCGTCGCTATGCGGATCATCTCGTGGAAGCCGAGGCGATGAACCACGAGGGTTTCGAGGTGCCGCGCGACGTGTTCGGCACGTTCTTCGCGATCGTTGCCGAAGTAGTGCGCGAGACGTGCGGCGATGCCTGGACGCACGCGATGGATGTGGCGTGGTCCGGTGTGCTCGGCGATCTCGACGCGTATGTGGCGCGGCGCCCTAATCAGGTTGTTAGGAGTCGGGCTGTTAGCAGCAAGGCTGTTGGCTCGTGAACGTTCGAGCAAGCGCGCCGCGAGAACGGGCAGCGCCGCGAAAGCGCGATGCCGACGCGACCAGCGCCGCAATCCTCGAGGCTGGCAAGGCGCAGTTCGCGCGCCTTGGCTACGATCGCACGGTAATGCGCGATGTCGCGGCGGAAGCCGGTGTGGATGTCGCCCTCATCAATCGCTACTTCGGCGGCAAAGAAGGGCTGTTCACCGCCGCGTTGAAGGCGTCGTTCCAGCCGGACCGCATTCTCGCGTGGGACCGCCGCACGTTCGCAAGCGAGATTGCCACGATGATGGCGGACGGCGCGCACGCGGATGAGGAGCGCGCGCACAGCTTCCAGTTCCTGCTGCGTGCGGCAACGTCACCTACGACTGCGCCGTTACTCAACGTCGCGATTCAGGAACGCTTCCTCGGCCCGATTCGCGATTGGCTCGGCGGCGAAGAAGCGCCCGCCCGCGCACGTGTGCTCGCGGCAACGTTCATCGGCTTTCTGGTGGAGCGCCTCATTCGCGACAAGGCGCTCGTCGGCCGGGAGCGCAAGGTCTTCATCCAGCGCGCGACTGCGATGTTCGACGCAATCGTGCAGGAACCGGAGCAGACCCCTTAGTTCTGTTCGATCAGCCCGCCGGCTGAAAGAGCTCGACGACGTTTCCGCAAGGGTCCTGCAGAAGGATCTGCTTTCCGCCCGGTCCCACTACGATGTCGTTGCGGAACTGGGCACCGGCGTCGCGCAGACGAGCTACTTCACCTTCGATGTCGTCTACCAGCAGGTGGATACGGTTCCATCCGCCCGGTCCGGGCTTTGCTCCATCCGCCATCGGACGACCTGCAGAGCTGCTCGGTCCGCTCAGCAGAAGACGCAGATTGCCGAGCTTCACGTCGGCGAACGCGGGCGGAAAGCTCGTCAGCACTTCGAAGCCGAGCAGCTGGGTATAGAACCCGACGGCTTTCTCGACGTCGTTCACCATGTAGCGGACGTTCACTGTCTCAATGGGTTTCACGATTGCTTCTCCTTCGGAGTTGTTACGTGGGGCGGCGTCTATTGCGCGGTGTTTCGGTTGTTGATTGCGGCAAGCAGAAAGTCGATGCGCGTGTCGAGTTCCGCCGCGGTTTCGCGGAACGCCGGGTAACTCGAGTCGTCGTCGGGCTGGCCGGCCGCGGGGTCGGGGATGCTCCAGTGCGCGGTCTCGGGCTGATGCGGAAACGGGGGACACGCTTCTCGAATGCGATCGCACAGGCTGATCACGTAGTCGAAGCGCTGGTCGGCAAACGTATCCAGACGTTTGGATGCGTGGCCGGTGATGTCGATGCCGTATTCCTCCCGCATCACTCGCACGGCGTTGAGGTGCAGCGGTTTGGGACGACTGCCGGCGCTGAAAACGTCGATGGTGTTGCCGGACTTGGTGCGCAGCAGTGCCTCGGCCATCTGCGAACGAGCGCTGTTGCCGGTGCACAGGAACAGCACCTTCGTCGCCTTCCTGCTTTTCTTGCGTAACCCTCCGCCTTTCTGCGGCGCCGTTGCATTTGAAGGAGTCGGAGGTGATGGCGCCGTGAGATGCAGGCCGGGGTGAAGCGCGGCGCCGGTGGCGGACATCAGGTCAGCGATGCGCGCGAGGTCGACTGCGTAGTACGCGTCGCGTCGATCCGCAGAGCTGCGTCGCACGGACACGAGGCCAGCGTCGCGCAGCTTGCCCAAGTGGTAGGAAACCAGGTTCTGCGGTTCGCCGACCGAGCCGATCAGCTCGCGCACCTTACGATCGCTGCGCGCGAGTTCGGCCAGCAGCTGCCAACGCAGCGGATGTGCGGCCAGTTGAAGGAACTCGGGCGGCGCCGCGTGCGGGAGGACCTGTTGCGTATCGCCGTGCATGGCGTCGTGTCTCAACCGGCCAGGATCAAAATTGCCACGACGGCCGACAGCACGATTGCCATCAGCACGCGCAGAGGGGCGTCGGGTTCCGCAGGCGGATCAATCGATGAGGTCGTTCGCGTGCACATGATCGAGGTTCTCGGATGGGTCGCGGAGACATTACATCAAATGCGTTAGATGTATCAAATCAATTTGATTGGATATGAACCGGCGTCTCTCGGCCGAATTGCGGCGGTATGCGGCGGGCATCCGCGGCGGCAGAATGCGATATCCCGCTCTTACACCCGTGTCCTGAGCCACGCATCGCCATCACCTGGAGTACTCGTCCATGCAGAACCTGACCGGAAAAGTCGCCGTCGTTACCGGCGGCGCCAGCGGAATCGGCCTGGGTATGGCACGCGCCTTCGCGGGTGCGGGCATGAAGCTGGTGCTGGCCGATCTCGACGATGCCGCGCGCGATGCGGCGGTGAAGGAATTTCACGCTGCCGGCATCGAGGCGGTGGGCCAGCGCTGTGACGTCTCCGTTCACGAACAGGTGCAGGGACTCGCGAAGCTGGCGATGGACTCGTTCGGCGGCGTGCACATCCTGTGCAACAACGCCGGCATCGGCATTCCCACCGCGACGTTTCCGATGAAGCTGAGCGACTGGCGCTGGATCATCGACGTCGATCTGTACGGCCCCATCTACGGTGTCGACGTCTTCCTGCCGATCATGGAGGCGCAGGGCGAGGGGCACATCAATTCCACGTCGTCGATGGCAGGGCTGTTCGCGAGCGGCTTCATGGGTGCGTACAACGTGGCGAAGCACGGTGTCGTTGCATTGATGGCGACGCTCGCGCGAGATCTGCACGGCCGCAAGAGTCCGGTCACTGCTTCAGTGCTGTGTCCGGGGCCGATCAACACGAACATCAGCCGGCACTCGGTGGCGTATCGCCCCGGCCGTGCGAAGCCTGCGGCGGATGGGGCAGGTGCGGGTCGGGCCGCGTCGGGCATTCAGAAGATGTTGGAAGAGCAGGGCATGGATCCGAACGAAGTCGGCCATCTCGTGCTCGATGCCATCCGTGGCGGCAAGTTCTGGATACTCACGCACCCGAACATGGCGAAGATCATCACCAAGCAGGTGGGTGCGCTGGTGGCCGATCAATCGCTGACGGGATTATAAAGGGGATGTAGAAGGGAGGCTCGGTCGTCTGCTCTACGGAGTTGCGTTTACCGTTCGCCAAACGAGTCGCTGAGCGTTCTGCGAAGCGGTTTCAGGAGCACGTCCATCATCGAACGTTGCCCGGTGCGGATATCGACTTGGGCCGTCATTCCCGGAACGATGTCTAGCTCTCGACCCGTCACGGTGCGGACGGGCGAGTTGTCGGGTTTGACGTGCACGCGGTAGTACACCTGCGTTCCCAGCTCCGTTGCCTCCTTCAGCGTGTCGGCGCTTACGTAGACGACCTTTCCCGGCACAGCGCCATAGATCGTGTAGTCGAAGGGGTCGAGGCGAATGTTGGCGACCAGACCGGGTTCGACACGTGCGATGTCCGCGGGGCTGATGCGGCATTCGATCAGGAGCTCGTCCTCGATCGGCACGATCTGCATCAGTTCTTCGCCCGCACCGAGCACCCCACCCACCGTGGTGACGCGGATGTTCTTCACGATCCCCGGCACCAGCGCAGTGAAAACGCTGCTCGCCTGTTCCTGCTGGCGCCGAATGAGTTGCTGCTCGGTCTGCGCGATCTCATCCTCGGATTCCGTCAGCTCGAGTCGTGCATCTTCGAGAAAACGGTTGCGTCGATTCACGAGTGCCGCTTCGGATTCGTTCAGGCCGCGTTCGGCCCGCAGCAACTCGGCGCCGCTCGCGTCGCCCGCTTCGTACAGCTGGTTCACAAGTGTCAGTTCGCGTTTCGCCAGGCTCACGGTTACCTGCAGCGTGTTCAGCTCCTCCGACAATCCGGTGCGACGCTGCTCGAAAAGCGCTCGTTCGACCTGGGTGATCTCGCGCGCCCGTTTCTCCAAGTCGTCTGGAAACGTCAACCGCTCTCGCCCCACCACTTCGGCGCGCAGCCGTGCCACCTTCGCTTTCAACGCGTTCAGGCGTGCGGCGATCTCGACCACGCTCGACGCTGAACGCGTCTGATCGAGTCGTGCGAGAACCTGACCCGGTTCTACGCGGTCCCCCTCACGAACGAGCAACTCGCTCAGCACGCCGCCGTCGACGGATTGAATGACCTGCACGCGACTGCCGGTGATCACC
>CAZLDA010000221.1:0-6800 GCA_964557875.1 uncultured Pseudomonadales bacterium
CGCCTGGCCGAAGTTGCCGTAGATGCCGGAGACCGAACTCGTCAACACCACGCGGCCGTAGTTCTGATCGATCATGATCGGCCACGCCGCGTGTGTGACGTACGCCGTGCCGTTCAGGTGCACGTTCATGACGATGTCCCAGTCTTCGAGCGGCATTTTCTTGAAGCTCTTGTCGCGCAGGATGCCGGCGTTGTTCACCAGGATGTGCACGGTGCCGAATGCCTTCACCGCATCGTCGATGATCGATTTCGCGCCTTCCTTCGACGCGACCGACGCCTTGTTGGCAATCGCAGTGCCGCCCGCGGCTTTGATCTCCTTCACCACGAGGTCGGCTGCATCACCCGCACCGGTGCCGTCGCCGCTGCCGCCGAGGTCGTTGACCACCACCTTGGCGCCGCGTTTGGCGAACTCGAGTGCGTGTGCCTTGCCGAGGCCGCCGCCGGCGCCGGTGATGACGACCACTCTGTCTTTGAAATCACTCATCTAACGATACTCCCCCTGGGTTTCGGACTTGGTTTTCCGGCTTGTTTACGAGCTGGGTTTTCGGAAACGGCCCACCGTGGGCCGTCGGGTGACGCGTAAAATACCGTCTCGTCCGACCGGCGTCTCGCTCCTTTTTCCGGCGCACGTCCTCAGGCACATCCGCAAAAGGATCCGATATGAAACGCATTCTCGCCTTTGACGCCGCCGCGATTCATCGCGGCAACAAAGGGCTCGACCTCGACCATGCGGCGATCGCCGACGAGGTGGATGCGCTGCTCTCACGCATGACGCAAGCGCAAAAGATCAATGAATTACGTGGCAGCGCACCGCGGCCGGTGGAGGGGCTCTACTACGCGGGCGGCGACGAATCGCTCGGTTTGCCGCCTTATAAGATGGTGGACGGCCCGCGTGGCGCGCGAGCCGGCAACGCGACGGCATTCCCCGTGGCGATCGCGCGCGCGGCGACGTTCAACGTCGAACTCGAGCGGCGAGTGGGCTTCGCGATCGGGCTCGAGGTGGCTGCCAAGGGGGGCAACGTGCTGCTGGCGCCGACGGTCAATCTGCTGCGCCATCCCGGCTGGGGCCGCGCGCAGGAAACGTATTCCGAAGACACGCATCACATGGGCGCGATGGCGGTGGCGTTCATCAGCGGCGCGCAGAACCACGTGCTGACCAGCCCGAAACACTTTGCGCTGAACAACCTCGAGAACACCCGCTTCGAGATGAGCGCGGAAGTGGGGCAGCGCGCATTGCACGAGCTATATCTGCCGCACTTCAAACGTTGCGTCATCGAAGCGGCGGCTGCGTCCGTGATGAGTGCGTACAACAAGGTGAACGGCGTGTATTGCGGCGAACATTCGCAGCTGCTCACCCACATTCTGCGCGAGCTATGGGGTTTCAAAGGCTTCGTCGAATCGGACTGGTTTCTCGGCACGCGTTCCACCGCGGCGGCTTTGAATGCGGGTCTCGACATCGAGATGCCCGGCCCGTATCGCTTCACCGACGACAAGCTGGAAGCAGCACTTGCTGGCGGCGAACTCTCCGACGCGGTGATTCATCGCAACGCGCGCAACGCGGTGTATCAGAAGATCGCCTGGCGCCTTGCAGAACAACCCGTGCCTGACGCGGCGGTGGTGGAGTGCGACGCGCACGTCGAACTCGCGCGCACCGTAGCGGAGCAATCGATCGTGCTCCTCAAGAACGACGGTGGCTTGCTGCCGCTTTCGAACCGCTCAGGGTTGCGTATTGCGGTGGTCGGTGATCTTGCCGATGTGGTGAACCTCGGTGATCGCGGCAGCAGCTTCGTTACGTCGTCAGCGGTCACCACGCCGCTCGCCGGTTTGCAGGCGTTGGCCGAACAAACGACGCTGGAGCACTTCAACACCGACGCCGATTTCAGTGCGCTCGGCGCATTCGACGTCACGGTGGTGGTTGCCGGCCTCACGTACAAGGATGAGGGCGAGTTCATTCCGGTGGCGCAACAGGAAGCGGAAGGCACCGATCTCGCGCGCGGCGGCGATAGGGCCGATCTCGCGCTACCGGAACGCGAACGCGAGTTGATCCGCCGCGCCGCGCGCGCCTCGAAGAAAACTGTGGTGGTGCTGGAAGGCGGCAGCGCGATTCTGGTGGATGACTGGATCGATTCGGTAGATGCGTTGCTGATGGTCTGGTACCCCGGCCGCGAGGGCGGCCACGCGATTGCTAACGTGTTGTTCGGCGACGTGAATCCTTCGGGACGGCTGCCGGTGTCGTTCCCGCGCTCCATGAATCAGCTGATGCCGTGGGACGTGACGTCGTTGTCGGTGGAACACGACCTGTTGCATGGCTATCGCTATCTCGATCATCACGGACACACGCCGGCGTTCCCGTTCGGCTTCGGGCTCAGCTACACGACGTTTGCGCTTTCGAACTTGGACGCGCGGCGACTCGGGCCGTTGTTCCGCGTTACTGTCCACGTTACGAATACGGGGCAATGTGCCGGCGCGAGCGTGGTGCAGCTGTATGTCGGCTGCGAGGAGTCGAGCGTGTTGCGCGCGAAGAACGAACTGAAGGGCTTCGGCCGCGTGGAACTCGATGCAGGCGAAACGGCTGTGCTGGAAATCGACGTTGCCGACGATGAGTTGCGCTACTACGACGAGACGAGCGCCGATTGGAAGCTCGAAGCATGTGTGTATCGGTTGAGTGTCGGGTTTTCGAGCCGTGATCTGCCGCTGGCGATGCGTTGGCGGCTTGCTGACGGCCGATGGACGACGTGATCTGAGTTACGGCGCGCGCCGATATCGGTTCAGTTCCGCGCCATCACTGTCGAGTTCGGGCGCAGGTTTTCCTTTGAGGTACCGGTCGAGAAACGCGATGGCATAGGCGTCGATCAGCGCGGCGTTGGCGCGGTCGTTCAGGCAATCCGCGACGTTCGATTCGCCCGTGCAGAGGAGATTGGTCCACTCGAAGTGCGAGCCGCCCTTCAGTTTCACGAAGTACTTCGGTGAGCTCGACGCCGCATAGGCACCGCCCCGTCCTTCGAGGCTCGGCGTAATGCCCCAGTCGAACTGGGCGCCCTGATACATCACGGGTATGCCGAGTGTGTCGAGCGTTCCTTTCACGACGAACGGTTCCACGTAAGGCGACAGAGCCAGCACGGCTTTGATCTCGGGCGTTTTCCACGTGGGCCAACCGCCCGCCATGCCCACCACGGTGTAGCCGCCCAACGAATGTCCCACGGCGCCGATGCGTGACGCATCGACCACGCGCGCCAGTTGCGGGTCGTTGGCGATCAGCCGCATCACTTCACGCAAATCGTGCATCCGATCGATTTCGTTCTGGTCCGTCCACCGTCCTGGCGTGAGGAACGAATTGTCGGTGCGGATGTTGCCGAGCTTCACGTCGTCGCTGCCGATCGCACAGGCGGCGTCGGTGTGGTCCGGCGCGGCTACAACAAAGCCGCGCCTGGCCAGTTCCTCGGTGATGAACAGTGACTGCAGCGCACAACCGCCGAGCCCGTGTGAGAACAACACGAGCGGCACAGGAGGGCAGCCTTCGAGCGGTGGCGAGTCCTTGGCCACACTTCCGAGGAAACCGTAGTTGGAACGCGAGTAAGCAAGCTTCTGTTCCGCTTCGGCGGCCGGATACCAGACGGCAACTTTGCGACCGCTTTCGAGCGACAGCACGCGATAGCCGGCGGATGGCCGCCTGTCGCAGTCGGTGGATGCATGAGAAGAGGGAGGCGATAGAGCCACCAGCAGGGTAAACGCCAGCGCAAGCGAGGCGCGGCGCCGCGGTGGGATCAGGTCAACGGTCGCGCGAGCAGCGCGGCGCGGCCCTCCAAGTTCGAATAGTTCGGATTCTTCACCGTGATCCACGTGCTGCCGCCGGCGCCGCTGAAATACAGACTGTACCGCGGCTTGCCGACGATGCCTTCCATGTCGTGCTCGCACATGCGTGCATAAAGGGCAGTTCCATTGCCTTCCTTGTAGTCCACGAACATCACGCGGTCGGAAGGATGACGAATGCGGAACCGCAACAGTTCCTTTCGTTCGACCAGCGGCACTTCGCGCAGGTCTTTGCCGTTCACCCACAGCAGATCGAACGCCGCGAACAGAACCTCGCCGCGCCCGCTTACGAGATCTCCGAACTGGGCTTTGCCGACCCGGTCGAGCACCACGAGCTCGCCGTCCAGAATCGCGTTTTTCACGTTGAGGTCGCCGGGCAGCACGCGCGCCAGTTCTTCGAAGCGTGGTTGGATGGCGGCGGGGCTGTGCACGATCAGGCTGCAGTCGTCACCGTGTATGTACGCAAGCGCGCGGAGCCCGTCGTATTTCACTTCGAACAGCCAGTTCGGGTCGTCGAGCGGGTTGCCGCGCTGGAGCAGCGTCATCGGTTCGATCTTCGGCAGAGTCTTCATCATGTCGACAGGCTAAGCCCGCGGCGCGATCGAAAAATGGCGCGAGGTCACACAACCGTGTTTCCAAATGGTTGCTGTGTACGCGGGTTCACCGATCGGTGCGCTCTTCGCGCCTCTGTGGAGTCGTTGGGAACGGCGCTATTGTAGGAATGCGCTGACGCGCGCGGCCTCGTGGCGTCCCTGCGCGCGCCCGGCGGTTGCAGACGGTGTGCGAGTGGCAGGATCGAGCGCGTTGAAGCCGATTGCCGCGCGCGCCGTGGCATCGGGGTCAATCACTGCTACACGAATGCCGTTCGCTTCGAGTGCGGCGACCTCTTTTCGCAGACCGATGCCGCGCAACGACGCGCCGTCGATTCCGCCGGGCGAGAGGATCAACACCGAACCTGCGCCGGTGATGAGGTCGGCGTTTTCGGCGGAGCGCATGCCGCCGTCGACGTACCGGCGCCCTTGAATGGTGGTGGCGGGCCAGATCAGCGGCACCGCGCAGCTCGCGGCGACGGCATCGACAAGGTCAACGCCGCACGCGGCGTCGAACACGCGCAGTTCGCCGGTATCTGCATCGATTGCCGTTGCCGCCAGGTGCTTTGCGGGCCACGCATGCGACGGCAAGCGGCCGGCGATGATGGCACGCCGTTCCGCTTCGGTGACCGTCTTACTGTCGAGCGCCATGCGGGCGATCTTTCGCACACGTTCGTCGGGGTCGGCGATGCGCGCCAGTTCCTGAAACTTGCTGAACAACTCACGCAACGCAGAGAAGGGCGCCGAGATTTCCGGCGTCTGATGTGCCGGGTCGGCCTGCCGCGCAAACAGCGCATCGAGCGATTCGCCGCTCCATAGTTGCGCGCCGACCGTAGAACCCGCAGACGTGCCGAGAATCTGGTGCGCTTCGCGCAGATCGATGCCTTCGTCTGCGAGGCCCGCGATCACGCCGGTGATCCACGCGACGCCTGCAACGCCGCCGCCGCCCAATACCAGTGCAACGTCGTTCATGGTTCGCGTTTCGGTTCTATGTCGATCAATCGAAGCCGACGAACGACGCCACGTCGTTTACCGAACGGCGCTGCGATACCACCGCGTTGGCGGGGAAGCTGTCGTCGGGATAGCCCATCGCGACGCAGATCATGATCACCTGATCGTCCGGAATTCCCGCGTGCTCGCGCACCACGGGCGACTGCATGATGCCCTGGCTGTTCACCACCGCGCCGAGACCTTTCGACCACGCTGCCGTAACGAGCCCGTTCACCAGCGCGCCGCAATCGAACTGGGCGATGTCGCCGCCCTGAAGTTCTCTATCGTACGTAACGACCACCGACACCGGCGCGTCGAACTGCCGGAAGCCGCGCATCACCCAATCCTGCCGCTTCTCGGCGTCGTGCCGCTCGATGCCCATGGCCTGGAAGAGTTGTACTGCAATATCGATCTGCCGCTGCCGATGCGCGCCCTGATAGGCACCGTGCGAGCGGATTTCGCGCGAAGGCGCGACGCCCGCCAGATTGCGTTCGGTATTGCCTTTGCGCACTTTGTCGAGCACCTCGCCTGTCAACACGTAGAGATGCCACGGTTGCGTATTCATCGACGACGGCGAGCGGATGGCCATCGCGATCACTTCCTCCAGCACTTCGCGCGGCACGCTCTGCTGCTTGTAGCCGCGGATGCTGCGGCGTCCCATCACTACTTCTTCGAATTCCAAAGCCGCCTCCGTTGCCGTCTTGCGCGAAATGTGGGGCGCATTATCCGGACACGGCCCTGGCGGGCAAGCCACCGGATTTTTTGTAAGCCCCCACACAACGGGCGGTCGGCGATATAACATGCAGCGTTGACTGTTTTACGGGGAGCAGACGATGTCCGATGTACGCACGCTCAGAGAGCTCGACACGTGGCCGGTGCAGGTGACTCGCGGCCACAAGATTCCGGGCAGCCGGTACACCTCGCGCGAGTTCTTCGCGCAGGAGTGGGAGCACATGTGGACCAAGGTCTGGCTGCTGCTCGGCCGCGAATCGCAGTTGCCGAACCCCGGCGACTGGCAGATGGAGAAGGTCGGGCCCGAATCGATCCTGATGGTGCGGCAGAAAGACGGCGGCGTGAAGGCGTTCTACAACGTCTGCCAGCACCGCGGTAATCCGCTGGTCGACGATCCGAAGGGTAGCGTGAAGCGATTCGTGTGCCGCTATCACAGCTGGGCGTATCTGCCCGACGGCACGCTCAATTTCGCGCCGGACAAAGAGGACTTCCCCGAAGGCGATCCGTGCAAACACGTGCGCCTCGAGGAACTCGCCTGCGAGACCTTCGCCGGGTTCGTCTGGGTGAACATGGAAAAGAACTGCATGAGCCTGAAGGATTACCTCGGGCCGATCTGGGACGCATGGAGCCAACTGGACCTCGGTACCTGGAAGCGCACCATAGCTAGGTCGGCTTGGGT
>CAZLDA010000222.1:0-3028 GCA_964557875.1 uncultured Pseudomonadales bacterium
AACGCGCCATGACGCGCGAAGTGCACGGCGGCGAAAAGCTGGAAGACAAACAGTACATTCAAGGCTATATCGCCGACTCCTACATCGACATCCAGGCCGCGCGACTGATGACGATTCACTGCGCGGAGAAGATGGAGAACGGCGCCGATCCGCGCACCGACATCTCAGCCATCAAGATCTTCGTACCCGAGATGTACCACCGCGTCGTGGACCGCGCGATTCAGGTGTGGGGCGCAGCCGGTGTGTCGGGCGACCTGCCGCTCGCGGGCATGTACCTCGGCGCACGCACGTTGCGCATCGCTGACGGTCCGGATGAGGTGCACAAGATCCTCATCGCGAAGAACGTGCTACGCCGCTATCACAGCGGCGAGAAGTGGGACTTCGGCAACTGACGCTCGGCGAACGCGATGATCAGCGTTGCCGAAGCGCACGCACAGCTGACGGCGCCCGGTGCGCCGTTCGAGATGGAAGACGCGGTCATTCGCGGCTTGCGCTATCGCGTATGGAAAAGTACGCCGAAGAATCTGCGTGTGGTCTTCGACGAGATGCGCGCGCACGGCGCCAAAGACTACGTGGTGTACGAGGGCGACCGTCTGACGTTTGCGGACGCCATTCGCGCGTCGTCGACGCTGGCATACGAGTTGCGCGACCGATATGGCGTGAAGAAGGGCGACCGCGTGGCAATCGCCATGCGCAACTTTCCGGAATGGGTCGTGGCGTTCTGGGCGATCACCACGCTCGGTGCGGTAGTGGTGCCGCTGAATGCGTGGTGGTCCGCAGAGGAACTTCAGTACGGTCTTGAAGACTCCGGCAGCCGCGTGGTTTTCGCGGACGAAGAACGGGCAGTCCGGCTGGCGAATGTGATGCTCCGGCTCGACCTCGACGCGTGCATCGTTGCGCGCGCGAAAGGGAAGGTGCCCGACGGTTGCGTCCCCTTCGAGGAACTGTTGGCACCGATCGAGTTGTACCACACGTTGCCGTACGACGAACCGCCGCCGGTCGAACTCGATCCGGAAGACGATGCGACGCTGTTCTATACGTCCGGTACCACCGGCCGCCCGAAAGGTGCGTTGGGAACACACCGCAACATCTGCATCAACCTCGTGTCGCTCGGCTTCGGCGGTTCGCGCGCGTTGCTTCGCCAGGGTCAGCCGCTTCCCACGCCTGATCCGAACGCCCCTCAACGCGCGAGCTTGCTGTCGGTTCCGTTCTTCCACGTGACGGGGTGCCACTCGACACTGCTGCCTGCATCGCGCGCGGGCAGCAAACTGGTGTTGATGTATCGCTGGGATGCCGGCGAGGCGCTGAAGCTCATCGAGCGCGAGCGCATCAATGGAATCGGCGGCGTGCCGACGATGATGTGGCAGCTCATCCAGCATCCCGATTTCTCGACCACCGACCTCAGCAGCGTCGAGAGCATCGGTTACGGCGGTGCGGCTGCTGCGCCGGAACTCGTCGAACGCCTGAAGGCGGAATTCCCGAAGATCGCGGGACCGGGGCAGGGCTACGGCATGACCGAAACGTCGTCGATCGTCACCTCGAACAGCGGCATCGACTACGTGAACAAGCCGCAGAGCTGCGGGCCTGCAGTGCCGATCTGCGACATCCGCGTGGTGGACGATAAAGGCCACGATGTGCCGCGCGGCTCGGTCGGCGAGTTGTGGGTGAAAGGCCCGAACATCATCAAGGAATACCTGAACCGTCCCGAGGCAACGGCCGAGTCGATCACCGACGGCTACATGCACACGGGCGATCTGGTCACCGTGGACGAAGACGGTTTCATCACCATTGTCGATCGCGCGAAAGACATGCTGATCCGCGGCGGCGAGAACATCTACTGCGTCGAAGTCGAAGCCGCGTTGTACACGCACCCCGAGGTGTTCGAGGCGGCGGTGGTGGCGGTACCGCACAAGGAGCTCGGCGAAGAAGTGGGCGCGGTGGTTCGCCTCAAGCCGGGTGCAAAAGCGGACGTGGAGGCTTTGCGGTTGCACGTGCGCGAACATCTCGCCGCGTACAAGGTGCCGAAGTACATCGAGCTGTGGACGCAGGAGCTGCCTAAGAACGCGAACGGCAAAGTGTTGAAGCAGGAACTGCGCGAAGTCATGCGCCGCTATGCGACATCCTGATGGCCGACGCGTGAGTTTGGCCGCAGTCGCGCTTGCACTCGGTGTTTGCGCTTCTTTCTGCGCACACGCAGACGAACCATCCGCCGCAATCGCAGCCGCGGTCAAGGCGCTGGGAACATATCCCGACGTTGCCAACGACATCGATGAGCTGCAGGCGTACGGCATTCAGGCGACGGTCGTCAAAGACGCGTACGGCAACGAAATGGGCGGATTCAAAGCGGGCCTCACCAGCCTCGCGACGCAACGGCGCTTCGGTGTTGATCAACCGGTAATCGGCGTGTTGCCGGAGTCGGGCCGGCTATCGACGGGCGCGACGGTGACGATGACGCCCGGACTCAAGATCGAGGTGGAGATCGGTTTCCTGGTCGGCGAAGACTACCAACCAGCGGCGATGCTCCCTGCAATCGAATTACCGCGTATGAACTACGCCGACATGAAACACGTGACTCTGGCCGACATCGTGGCGACGAACGTGTCGGCGTACGAATACATCGCAGGCAAAACGTCGCCGGTCGATCCGGACATACGCGCCTATCAGGTATCGCTCGAGAAGGACGGTAAGGAACTGTTCTCTGCGTTCGGCTCCGATGCGCTAGGTGACCCGCTTCGTTCCTACGAATGGACGGTGAACAAGATCCGTTCGCTCGGCTACGAGCTGAAGCCCGGCATGATCGTGATAACGGGTGCATTGGGGCGCGTAACCGATGCCGAACCGGGCACATACGTTGCCCACTATGGACCTCTCGGCGAATTGAAATTCCGAATCAAGGAACGCGACGATGCGCTACAAACTCCTGGGCATTAGCATCACCCATGTCCGGGAAAATCGACGCCATGTGCCGGAGACCACATTGATCGCGAGGAAGTTCGATTAGCATAGACAGAGGTCGCACTCGGGATAG
>CAZLDA010000222.1:3038-6773 GCA_964557875.1 uncultured Pseudomonadales bacterium
TCACCGGACAGGTCCTGCCGCTGCTGGTTGGACTGATCGCGATTCCATTGCTGCTACGCCAACTCGGTGCCGATCGTTTTGGGATTCTCGCGCTGGTCTGGGTCGTCATCGGCTACTTCGGTGTGTTCGACTTCGGACTGGGACGCGCGATGACACAACTCGTCGCCGAGCGGCTCGGCAGCAACGCGCGCAACACCGTACCGGAGATCGTGCGTGGGACGTTGCTCCTCACGATGGCGTTGGGTTTGGTCGGCGCAGCGGGACTTGGGTGTATCGCACCGTGGCTCGTGACGCGCGTTTTGAACATTCCCCCGGCGCTGGTCGACGAGTCGCTTCACGCGTTCTACCTGCTCGCGCTCAGTGTTCCGCTGGTGATTTGCTCAGTTTGTCTGCGCGGTGTCTTGGAAGCGCACCAGCGGTTCGGTCAGGTCAACGTGGTACGTATTCCGCTCGGCGTGTGGACGTTCGTCGGACCGCTCGGCGCACTGCTGGTCTCGCAGAGCCTTGTGCCCATCGTCGGCGTGCTTTTGATCGGTCGCGTGGTCGCGTGCGCCGCATACGCAGGGTTGGCGTTGCGCCTAACAGGCCGCGGGCGGTGGCGTCGACCGGAACCGGCCGTGTTGCAACGATTGTTCGCGTTCGGCGGCTGGATGACTGTGACCAATCTCGTCGGACCCTTGCTGGTTTACCTCGATCGAATACTGATCGGAAGCATCATGTCGATGAGCGCCGTCACGCACTACGCGACGCCATACGAGGTTGCAAGTCGCTTGTCGTTCATTCCTGCCGGTCTCGTAGGCGTGCTGTTCCCCGCACTCGCCTTCAGTCTCTCTCACGATCGCTCGCAGACCTCGAAGATCTTGCAGCGCGGTCTCGACGGCGCTGCGTTGTTGGTTCTGCCGTTGACGATCGTCCTGAGCGCGTACGCAACGCCGATCCTGCGCTGGTGGGTGGGTGATGAGATTGCACAGCACGGCAGCGCGGTATTGCGGTGGTTGCCGATCGGAGTGTTCTTGAATTCGCTGGGCCAAATGACTGTGGCGCAGCTGCAGGCATGCGGCCGGCCGGATCTGTCGGCGAAGTTGCACCTCGCCGAACTCGTGCCGTACGGGATTGCGCTCTGGTGGATGACACATTCATGGGGCATTGAAGGGGCCGCTATCGCGTGGACCTTGCGAGTCGGTGTGGACTTCGTCGCCAGTGCGGGCATCGTTGCCGCCGTGCTGCCGGATACACGCGGCGCGTTGCTGCGAAGCGCAGGCACTGCTGTGTTCGGCGCGGCACTGCTGGTCGGCGCTGCGTGGGCGGGCGTGCACGACCACGCAACGACGTACATGGCCATCGCATTGCCGATCCTGTTCGCGAATGCTTGGCGTAACCTGCTGCAGGTATCGGATCGCACACGGATTCGCTCCTGGATGATGCGGGGCGTGGGCGCGTGAAACTCAAATCGACGGGTGGCGCCAGGGCACGGTCAGTGGGTTGATCGAGCCGCCACCACGTCGCGGTAGGCGTCGGCGTATTGAGAGACGGCCCGCACCGTGCCGTAGCGTTCATGCACGCGCTGCCTGGCCGCGTCGCCGCAAGCCAAACGCTCTTGCGGGCTCATCGATACGATACGGCCAACTGCGTCGGCGAGCCGCGCGACATCGCCCGCCGGCGCGATGCAGCGGACGTCCGCGACCACCTGCGCACAGTCACCCACGTCGGTCGCGACGCACGGCACCCCACTCGCCATCGCTTCCAGCAGCACGTTCGGCAGCGCTTCCGTGCGTGATGTCAGCAGCAGCAGATCGAGTGCCGGATAGAGACTTTCCACGGTGTTCACGGCTCCGAGGAGCCGGACACGCCCTTTGAGCGCGGCGTTGTCGAGCAGCGACGCGAGTTCCCTGTTCGACGTGTCCATTCCTGTACCTGCCATCACGACACGCACGTCATGGCGCTCGATCAACAGCGCGCACGTCCTCAGGAACGTCGCAACATCTTTCGCCGGATGGAACCGCGCTACCCAACCGATGACGAATTCGCCATCGCCGAGTCCGCACCGCGCGCGCCACTCGCGGCGCGCGGTCTCTGATGGACGGAACCGCGCGGTGTCGATGCCATTCGGAATGACGAGCGCCGGATATCGTGCAAAACCAAACGCCGCGTGGCTTCGCCGTCCGGCATCCGAGTTGTACACGACGAGCGCAGGGTGCACAGGCAGCACGCGAACGCAGCGGATTGCTGCGCGTGTCGAAATCGATTCGTCCCCCAGGTCCAGCAGGTGATGGCGGATGCCCCACACGGCGGGCGGCACCGGAGTGATCCGGCGGCACAGCAAACTCGCGAACAGGTCGCCGTGATACATCCATCCCTGCACGAGATCGGGGCGAAAACTGCGAAGTCGAGCAACCGCCGTGTTCCAGCCGCGGAACGGATTGCGGTGCATCGCGCAGCCGACCACCGTAACGCCGCGACGGCGCAGCTCCGCGGCCATCGGTCCATCTTCGCGCAAGCTGAGGACGAGCGTCGTGCAGCCACGGTCGTGCAACGCGCTCGCGAGCGTGACCAGGCTCGTCTCAGCGCCGCCTACGCCCAGGCCGCTCGTCACGAAGGCGATCCTGAGTGGGGGCGCCAACGGTCCTGTTGAGGCGCGCGTCAATCCGAGTGGCGCCAAGCCTGGAACATCAGTACACCCCACAGTTGCGCGGACCGATCGGTCACGCCGGACATGTGTTCGTCGAGTAGCGCGCGGATGGGTTCGGGACGGAAGAAGGCATCCCGGACAAGAAGATCACGATTCAGCAGGTCGTTGGCCCAATCGCGCAGCGGTCCACGCAGCCACGCGCCGAGTGGAACGGCGAATCCCTGCTTCGGTCGATCCAGGAGCTCGGAAGGAACGTACCTTGTCAGCAGTTGCCGGAGCAGCCATTTTGCAGATCGATCACGCCGCATCATGCGTTCCGGCAGCGCGAGCGCGGCTTCGACGACGCGGTGATCGAGCAGCGGCGCGCGCGCCTCAAGGCTCGCGCCCATGCTCGCGCGATCGACCTTGGTCAGGATGTCGTCCGGCAGATATTGCTCGAAATCCTGCAGCGACAGTCGCCGCCAGGCTGGCGCTGTGCAGGTCCAATGCGTCGCGTCGGTGTAGACGGTCTCGGGTTCCACACCGTCGATCACGGCGTCGCTGGGGTGCATCCAATACGAGATGAGGTCCACATACAGCGCGCGATCCGACGTGAACGCGAGAAGGTCGGCGAAGCGCTCGAGTTTACTGGCCAAACTCCCGGGACGTCCCATCGCGGGAGGTGCGGGGAGTCGCCGCGTCAACGCTTGGACCCAGCGCGCTCGAAGCGTCGCCGCCGCGATGCTGCGAGCACCGAGCGGCAGCCATCCCAGTTGTCGCCTCATCTGCTCCCAGTACTGGTACCTCGAGTAGCCGCAGAAGAGCTCGTCGCCTCCATCACCGGACAACACCACCGTCACGTGTTCGCGCGCCAGCCGGCTGAGTAGATACGTCGGAATCAGCGAACTGTCGGCGAACGGTTCATCGTTCAATTTCGGCAATTGCGAAACGGCCGCGAGCAGGTCGCTTTCGCCGACATACATCTCCGTATGGTCCGTACCGAGATGGTTTGCGATCCGGCGCGCATGGGGGGCTTCGTCGTACACGGGGTCCTCGAAGCCCATCGTAAAGGTCTTCACCGGGGCGCTCGCGACTTCGCACATGACGCCGCAGACGAGCGTCGAATC
>CAZLDA010000223.1:0-6754 GCA_964557875.1 uncultured Pseudomonadales bacterium
GACGTGTAAAGGATGAATAGCGGATCTTCCGCGTCCATTGCCTGCGGTTCGCACACATCGGACTGCGAATCGACCAGGTCGTGATACCAGATGTCGCGCCCGTTCTTCCACGGCACTTTGCCGCCGGTGCGTTTCACCGTCAGCACCGTGTGGACGTTCGGGCAGCTCGTGAGCGCTTCTTCGGTATTCTGCTTCAGCGGCACCGGGCGTCCGCCGCGCACGCCTTCGTCTGCGGTGATTACGACGCGGCAGTCCGAATCGAGAATGCGGTCCTTCAACGACTGCGGCGAGAATCCGCCGAACACCACGGAATGCACCGCACCGATTCGAGCGCATGCGAGCATTGCGAAGGCGGCTTCCGGGATCATCGGCAGATAGATGCAGATGCGGTCGCCTTTCTTCACACCGCGGCTCTTCAGCGCATTCGCAAGACGGCAGACGTGCTGGTGGAGTTGCCGATAGGTGATGCGCGAATCGACGGCGGGGTCGTCGCTTTCCCAGATGATGGCGGTCTGATCGGCGCGCGTCGTCAGATGACGGTCGATGCAGTTGTAGCTGACGTTGAGTTGCGCACCCTTGAACCATGCGAAGCGACCGTTGATGAAATCCGCTTCGCAGACTGTGTTCCAGCGCCGAGACCAGCTGACGAACGCCTCGGCCTGTTCCGCCCAGAACGCATCCGGCGCTTCGATGGAGCGCTTGTACATCGCGAGGTATTTATCTCGATCGATGTGCGCCTTAGCACGGAAGTTGGCCGGCACTTTGTGAATTTCGATTTCGGTCATGGTTACTTCCTGCTTTTCGTTGGCCGAAGCGTGCGAATCATACCCGTACGAGCACGTTGTCGATCAATCGGGTGCGGCCGAGCCGCGCAGCCGCAAGCACGACGAATTCGGCGGCCGTGGTTTGTGGTAGATCGAGAGTACGAGCATCCCGGATGGACACGTAGTCGACGTTGAACCCGGCATCGCTCAGCTGCGAAACCCCGGTGCGTTCGAGGGCTTCGAACGAGCGGTCGCCGCGTGTCAGCGCATCACCGATCGCCTTGAGCGTGCGATGGATGGCCGGTGCGCGCGTTCGTTCCTCGGCGTTCAGGTAACGGTTTCGGCTCGACAACGCGAGTCCGTCGGGCGCGCGCACGGTCGGCACACCGGTGATCTCGATCGGCAGATCGAGTTGCGCGCAGATCGTTCGGATGAGCGTCAGCTGTTGGTAGTCCTTCTCGCCGAAGAACACGCGTGACGGTGCGACGATGTTGAACAGCTTCAACACGACTGTACCGACGCCGTCGAAATGTCCGGGTCGATGTGCGCCGCAGAGAATGTTCGCGAGCCGAGGCACCGCTACGGTCGTGTGACCGTTGCGGCCATTCGGATACATTTCATGCTCGCTGGGTGCGAACAGAATGTCGGCACTGCCTTCGAGCAAGGCGGCGTCGTCGTTCAACGTGCGCGGATAGGCCTCGAAATCCTCGTTGGGGCCGAACTGCAGCGGATTGACGAAGATGCTGACCACCGTCACGTCGCAGGCTTCGCGGCATTTCTTCACCAACGTGAGATGACCGTCGTGCAGATTGCCCATCGTCGGCACGAGACCGATGCGCAAGGAACGATCGGGCGCCAGCGCAGCGCGAACGTCGGCGATCTTCGTAAGGAGCTGCATGGTCAGTTGAACGAGTGTTCCGGACCCGGAAAGAAGCCGCCGCGTACCGCATCGGCGTACGCCTTGAAAGCGCCGGGGATTCCGGTTTGGCTTTCGGCGAGAAAGTTCTTGATGAACTTGGGCGCCTTGATGGAAGGCGGCGTGATGCCGAGCATATCGTGCATCACCATGATCTGGCCGTCGGTATGCGGTCCTGCACCGATGCCTATCGTCGGTATGTGCAGCCGCTGTGAGATCTGGCGCGCGAGTTCCACCGGAACGCACTCCAACAACAGGATTGAGGCGCCGGCCTCTTCGAGAACCAACGCTTCTTCGATGATCGCGTGAGCCTGATCAGGGTCGCGACCTTGAACGCGATAGCCGCCGATGCGGTTGATCGACTGCGGAGTCAGTCCCATATGCGCACACACGGGAATCCCTCGTTCGGTCAGCAGCCTACTCGATTCCGCGAGCCATGCGCCGCCTTCGAGTTTCACGATGTGCGCGCCCGCGCGCATCAACGTGGCGGCGCTCTTCAACGATTGCCGCTCCGAGGCGTAACTCATGAACGGCAGGTCGGCCATGATCAGCGCGCCGCGATTGCCGCGGTGTACGCAGTTCATGTGATAGACCATGTCGTCGAGCGTGACCGGCAGCGTGCTGTCATGGCCCTGCAAAACCATACCGAGCGAATCGCCGACGAGAATGACCTCGACGCCGGCGCTGCTGATGAGTTCGGCGAACAGCGCATCGTAGGCGGTGAGTGCCGCAAACTTCACGCCGCTACGCTTGCGGTCGGCCAGCGTGTTCAGCGTGACGTGCGAACGATTGCTCTGGCTGCTCATAGCAAGGTGGGGTGTGGGTTGAAGTACTGGCGCATGCCGGACATGTTCGCGATTTGCGAAACGAGCTGGTCGTAGTGACGATCGTTGTTCACGAAGTCGATCTCGGATGCGTTCACGATCAGCACGGGCGCATCGTCGTAGAAGTGGAAGAAGCGCGTATACGTGTCGATGAGCGCCTCGAGGTATTCACCGGTGATGTGCTGTTCGGCTGCAATGCCGCGCCGACGCACGCGTTCCATCAACACGCTGGCCGGTGCCTGCAGATAAACGACGAGATCCGGCGTCGGCGCGTTGATCGCCAGCTTGCCGTAGATCTGGTCGTAAAGCGTCAGCTCGTTTGCATCGAGGGTGATTTCCGCGAACAAGCGATCCTTCTGAATGAGGAAATCCGCTACCAGCACTGGATGAAACAATCGCCCTTCTCCGAGTTCTGCGAGCTGGCGCGCGCGGTGCAGAAGAAAGAACAGCTGCGTCGGCAGGGCGTGTTTGCCGCCTTCGCGATAGAAGCGATCGAGGAACGGATTTTCCGCCGCAGGTTCGAGCAGTGTCGGGTATCGAAACGTCTCGCTCAGGCGGCGTGCCAGCGTCGTTTTGCCGACGCCGATCGGACCTTCCACCGCGACGAATCGCGGCAGCTCAGCCTCGTCGACATCTGCATTCGGCGTAGCCATTGGGGAATTCAGAGCGCTCGTGGCGTCGATGAAGCGCCATCATGGAGAACCGCCGATCGTCGATCAAGCAGCGCCGCGACGTCGCCGACGGCGTCTGCGCTTGCCCTTTGGCGGTGCAATCGCACTGCTCATCGATGTGCGTTGCTCGTCATCCGCGGCTTGATAATTGGTCCACCAATCCGCCAGTTCCTGCTCCACTTCGCCTACGCTCGCACGCAGCAGCAGGAAGTCGTATGACGCGCGAAAGCGCGGGTGCGCGACGAGCTTTCCGACAGCATTGCCCGGTGGCGCTTCAAGGCGCGGTTGGAACAACCACACTTCGCGAACGAACTGCGCGAAACGACGCGGGATTGCAGCGATCTCGTTCTGGTCGCGCAACACCTCGGCGCTCGCCGATTCGCGCGCCTCTACCAACGGCATTGCGTCGCTATGCTGCGCGAGACGCTCCCGGTATGAATCCCACAACAACACCGCGATCAGGAATCCCGGAGTGACCGGCTTGTCTTCGCGCACGCGCTGGTCGGTGCCTTCCATCGCATTGCGGATCAGGTCGAGGCTTCGCGTCGAGGTGTTGTGATCCGGGAACAGAGTGTCGGCGAGTTCGTAACGCTGCAGCAGTTCCCACGCACCGGTCGCGTGACCCTGTAGCAGCAACTTGCACAGTTCGTCGAACAACCGCGCCGGAGCCACTGCGCTGATCATGTACGCCGCGCCGGGAATGGCGTCGTCGGTTGACCGTTCGATCTCGAAACCGAGTTTCGTCGCGAAGCGGATTGCGCGGAGGATCCGCACCGGGTCTTCGCGGAAGCGAACGTTGGGGTCGCCGATCAGTTTGAGGCGACGAGCCCGAAGATCTGCGAGACCGCCGACGTAATCGAGCAGCGTCCGATCGATCGGGTCGTAGTACAGCGCGTTGATGGTGAAGTCGCGCCGGAAGGCGTCTTCGTGGATGTCGCCGTAGACATTGTCGCGCAGAATCATGCCTTCCACGGAACGAGCCGAGTCTTTGTCGCGAAGCTCGCGTCGGCTGTGGTTGTGCACGACCTCGTCGTCGTCCACGTCGACCGTTCGGCGGAACGTGGACACTTCGATGGTTTCGCGACCGAAGCGAACATGTGCGATGCGGAACCGGCGGCCTACCAAGCGCGAGCGCTTGAACACGTCCCGCACTTCTTCCGGCGTCGCGCTCGTGGCGACATCGAAGTCTTTCGGCGCGATCCCGAGCAGCATGTCGCGAACGCAACCGCCGACGAGGAAGGCATCGAACCCTGCGTCGCGCAGACCCTGGACCACATTGAGTGCGCCCGCGTCGACGAGCTCCACGGAGATGCCGTGCTGGGATTCGTCCATTCGCAAAGGTTCAGAAAAAAGCGCGGTCTCGCGCGAAGACGCAAGACCGTCTGAAGACGTCATAGCTGCTTTGGATTCACGTGAGCGGAAGTCGAAATGGTATCAGATCATTGAATCAATAAGGGAAATCTGCCGACGCCTCATCAGTGTTCGGCATCGCGTCGCGGTGCGCGCGTGCCGGTGCGTTTGCGTGGGATGTTCAGGCGCTGGCGTCGCTCCCAGAGACTCTTGCGGCTGATGCCAAGCTTGTTCGCAAGCTCGGTTTCGGTCAGCACATCCTGATGCTCGAGTACGAACTTGACGAAGTAGCCTTCGAGGCTGGTCTGGGTTTCAGCGTCTTCCAATGAGGGTGAATGTGCCAATTTACGAAGCGCTTTCGTGGAGTCGATCCCGAGCAGGTTGGCTTCGATGACCGTGCCATCGCAGAGAATGACGGCGCGTTCGAGCGCATTTTCCAGCTCGCGCACGTTGCCGGGCCAATCGTATTTGCGGATTGCCGAGAGCGCGGTATCGGACAGGGACATTTCGGGTTTCGACAGTTTGTGGCAGACGCGCCGTAGCAGCCAGTTCGCCAGTTCGACGATGTCGTGGCCACGCTCGCGCAACGGCGGCACGGTGATCGTCGTTGCATTCAGCCGTGCGTAGAGCGGTTCGAGAAATCGACCCGAATCCACCAGCGGTCGCAGATCGCGATGAGTTGCAGCGATGACGCGCACGTCGATGTGAGATCCGTTGCCGGTACGCGCGCTGGAGGTCGAATCGTCGTCCTGAAGCAACTGCAACAGTCGCTCTTGTGCGTCCAGAGTGAGAGCGCTGATCTCGTCGAGAAACAGCGTGCCTACGTCCGCGGCCTCGGCAAGACCGCGGCGATGATCGCTACCGGTGCGATCGCCGAACAGCTCGGCCTCGATGAGCGACGACGGAATGGTGGCGCAGTTCAGTGAGATCAAGGGTCGGGCACGCCGACGGCTGGCCGCGTGAAGCGCACGTGCGACGAGTTCCTTGCCGGACCCCGATTCACCCTGAATCAGCAGCGATCCTCGCGTTTCAGCCATTGTCTGAATGCGCTGGAACAGGTCAAGCATGGCGGGACAGTGACCCACCATCATGGCCGTCGCAGACGGGGAACGTTCGTCGACTCGAGCGGGCGTGCGTTCGAAGCTCCTACCTATCGCGTTGATCAACTCGTCGGAGTCGAACGGCAGCACCAGGTAGTCGGACGCGCCGTGCTGCATTGCCTCGACGGCGCGTCGAACGCTTGGATCTTCGGTGAATAGAATCAGCGGCAAACCGCCGAGGCGGTCGTGCAGCCCTGTCGCGGGACCCGACGGCAGATCGACCTTGCTGACCACGATGTCGATACCCGATAGGTCGATCGAAGCGAGCGCATCCCGATCGCCTATCCCGATGACCAATAGACCCTTTTCGGTGAGCCCATGGCAAAGCTGGTCACGACGCGCGACGTCGGGATCCAGCAACAACACTCGCCTCATAAGACTCCGCCCCCAGGCAGATTGGGGCGATGGTAGCAAAGGCTCTTCAGATGCACACGAAATCGGAGTGGGTTTCGCGCCGCGGTATTCGCGCAAGATCCCATTGTGCAGTGGCCCACTCCAGCAGTTCGGTTGGTTCCGCCCGTCGCAGATCGTTGGGCGTATCGTGACCGAGCAACGCGAGAATCAATCTCAGATTGTCTGAGGCGGTCGCGGCATCTACTGCGGTGGCGCGCGTCTGCTTGCTCAGTTTATGTCCGCTTCGATCCGTGAGGACCGGAACGTGTGCGTACCGTGGGGCCGTCGCGCCGAGGAGTCGGAAGAGCAATAGCTGACGTGGCGTGTTGTCGAGCAGATCGGCGCCTCGAACCACGTGCGTGATGCGCTGCGCCGCATCGTCGACCACCACCGCGAGTTGATACGCGATGATCCCGTCGCGTCTGAAGATCACGAAGTCGCCTACGTCCGTGCGCAGATTCTGCGAGTACCGTCCTTGAATCTCGTCGAGCACCTCGATCGTCTCGTCCGGCACCGCGAGACGAATCGAGTGGGGTACGCCCGGCGGAACGCTGCGATGTCGGCATGTGCCGGGATAGATGCTGCTCTCCTGAGTCTGATTTCTGCTGCACGTACAGGCGAAGGTGTGGCCGCGTTCGCGAAGTTGCTCGAGCGCGGCGTGGTACGCGTCGATTCTCTGATGCTGGTAGATCAGTTCGTCCCAATGCAGCGCGTGCCGATCGAGCGTAGTGAGAAT
>CAZLDA010000224.1:0-6701 GCA_964557875.1 uncultured Pseudomonadales bacterium
GCGTGCGGCACATTGGGCAAGGGCTCGCGTGGCTACGAATTGAAGCGTGTAGGCGGCGGACTGTTGATGCAGTCTCCGGATGAGACGTGCCTCGATGACAGCGCGCTGAAGGTGGTGACACGGCGTGCGCCGACCGATGCGGAAATGGCCGATCTGCTGTTCGCATGGAAGGTGGCCTGGTTCGTCAAATCGAATGCGATCGTGTACGCGAAGGCGGGCGCGACGATCGGCGTGGGCGCGGGTCAGATGAGTCGCGTCGTGAGTGCGCGCATTGCTGCGTTGAAGGCGGCAGACGAAGGTCTCGAAGTCGAGGGTTCGGTTATGGCTTCGGACGCGTTCTTTCCGTTCCGCGACGGCATCGATGCGGCCGCGGCCGCAGGCGTTGCCGCTGTCATTCAACCCGGCGGTTCGATGCGTGACGACGAAGTGATCGCCGCCGCCGATGAGCATGGTCTTGCGATGGTATTCACGGGTATTCGGCACTTTCGCCACTGACGGAGCCTGTCGATGAAGATCCTGATCGTAGGGAACGGCGGCCGCGAACATGCGCTCGCATGGAAGGTCGCTCAGAGTAAGCGCGTCACTCAGGTATTCGTCGCGCCGGGAAATGCCGGTACGGCGCGCGAGCCGAAAGTACAGAACGTCGCGATCGACGTACTCGACTTCGCCGGGTTGGCGGATTTCGCGCGGCAGGAGGATGTCGGCCTCACGATAGTTGGTCCGGAAGTGCCGCTGGTGGCCGGCATTCGCGACTATTTCGACGCGCGCGCACTGCCGTGTTTCGGCCCCTCGCAAGCAGCTGCGCAACTCGAGGGGTCGAAGGCGTTCACCAAATCGTTTCTCGAGCGGCATCGGATTCCCACCGCCGCGTATCGCACCTTTACAGATCTGGCGGCGGCCGAGGCGTACGTGCGCGAACGCGGCGTTCCAATCGTGGTAAAGGCAGACGGGCTGGCGGCCGGTAAGGGTGTAATCGTTGCGCGCTCCCTAGATGAGGCACTGAACGCCGTTCGTGAGATGTTGGCTCGCGATGCTTTCGGGAATGCCGGTCATAGGGTGGTGATCGAAGACTGTCTCGTAGGTGAAGAAGCGAGTTTCATCTGCATTGCAGACGGGCGACGCGCAGTTCCATTCGCCAGTTCGCAGGACCACAAGACGCGCGACGATGGCGATCGTGGACCGAATACCGGCGGCATGGGCGCTTATTCACCCGCGCCGGTCATCACGCCGGCGATCCACGAGCGGATCATGGCGGAAGTGATTCGCCCCACGATCGACGGCATGGCAGCCGACGGTGTGCCCTACGTGGGATTCCTCTATGCGGGCGTGATGATTGCCGCTGATGGCACGCCGAACGTCATCGAATTCAACTGCCGCTTCGGCGATCCGGAGGCGCAACCCGTGTTGATGCGCCTCGAGTCGGACATCGTCGATTTGTGCGAAGCCGCGCTCGCGGGAACACTCGACACCGTGCACCTGGAATGGGACCCGCGCGTTGCGCTTGCGGTTGTCGTTGCAGCCGGGGGATATCCGGTGAGCTATGCCAAAGGCGATCCGATCGAAGGACTCGATGACGTATCCGGCGGAGACGCAAAGGTCTTTCACGCCGGGACACGGCTGCAGGGCGAGCAAGTCGTCACCGATGGTGGTCGCGTGCTGACCGTTGTCGGTACGGGTGAGGATGTCGCGATTGCGCAGCGGCGCGCATACGACGCCATCCGCCATTTGCATTTCTCGAACGCGTACTACCGGCGCGATATCGGCTATCGCGCGGTCGCGCGCCTTCGCAACGGCTGAATTTTTCGCGACAGCCCATGGCACGGGCTGATCGCGCACAACGTCATCAGCGCGAGTCTACTGCCTCGTTAAACGCGCGTAGGGATACTCGACGCATGCTCGCTCGTTTGCTGCGTCGATTCGAACCGTTTGCCGCGCTGGAGTGGACCACGCTCTGCAGCGTCGCACGCCACGCGCGGCTGTTGCGCTTCGCGGCGAAGCGCACTTTGTCGCCGAATCGGCGCAAACACCACGGGAGCTGTTACCTCGTTAAGGGTGTGGTTCGGCGTCGCGACAAAAGCGGCAACGAACTGCAGATCGCTGATCAGGATGCGGTGGCGCGGCACGCTCTGCTGGTCGCAGGCGACGGCACCTCGATAGAGACGCTGGGACTGGTCACTCTGTTGTGGATCGACGTGGATCCGGTTGCATTCATGTTCGGATCGGACACGGCGGGTTACGCAGTGGCGCGGCTCGACGCGGCGCCGGACGACCACTGGATGCATCGCTTTCTCGGACCAGGCTTGGTCGAATTCCTCACACCGAGTGCGCTGCAATCGGTGTTTCGGGCATTCGATCCGCTGCGTTTGTCAGCGGGCGAAACGGTGGTGCATGAAGGCGAACGGGCGGACATGTTCTACGTGCTCGCCAACGGCTCAGCAGAGGTGCGGCGTCGCGAACGAAGGCTCGCGGCGCTGATGCCTGGCGATTCGTTTGGTGCCGACGCGTTGGTGAGCGGACAGCGGCGGAATGCGAGCGTCGTCATGCTATCGGACGGACGCGTGATGTGCCTGCACGCCGATGCGTTTCGCCGGCTAGTCAGTGAACACCTCGTTCGATGGGTGGATGCGGCACCGGGCGCACACGCCATAGACCTTTCGGTGCGTGCGCGCGGTCCGGAGGGGTTGCGTGCGTTGGCGGGCGAGTTGGATCTGGCGGCGACGTATGTGTTCGATGGTGCGGCTGAGGGCGATCGCGCGTTAGCAGCATTTCTCGCCACGCAACGCGGGGTCAGGGCGTTCGCGCGTCGCAGGTGGCAGGGCTAGTGAGCGCCGTGGTGTCAAGCCGGGACGGTACGGTCCTTGGCCCAGGCGCGTAGCGCTTGCACCGAGTCGGCACGTAGTACCGACATCGGATACGTGCGATTGATCGCGCCGAGCAGGTCTTCGGTGGTGACCACCGCCTGGTTCGATGCGGACAGATAGCGTGCAGAGACGATTGCCTCTTCGATCTCGGCGCCCGTGAAACCGTCGCTCTGCTCGGCGAGCTGATCGAGGTCGAACCCGTTGGGGTTCATTTCTCGTTTCGCGAGATGAATCCGGAAGATGTCTTTGCGCGTGGCGATGTCCGGCAGATCGACGAAGAAAATCTCGTCCATTCGACCTTTTCGCACGAGTTCCGGCGGCAGCTCAGTGATGTCGTTGGACGTAGCGACGATGAATACCTGGCGCTTGTTCTCGGCCATCCAGGTCAGCATCGTTGCGAGTACTCGCTTCGAGGTAGCGTTGTCTGAATCGCCGGTGGCAATTCCTTTCTCGATTTCATCGAGCCACAACACGCACGGTGCCATCAGTTCCGCCTGACGAAGCGAGTTGCGCAGATTGCGTTCGGTCTCGCCGAAATACTTGTTGTAGAGCGTTCCGAAGTCGAGGCGCAGTAATGGCACACCGAACAGTCCCGCAACCGATTTCGCCGCGAGACTCTTGCCGCTGCCTTGCACGCCGAGCAACAAGAGTCCCTTCGGTCGATCGGCGCCGCCTTCTGGCTTGATGAATTCGTGCTGACGCAGACGCAACCAGTTCTTCAGATTCGTGAGACCGGCCACGTTGGCGAACGACTGCGTGTCGTATTCGTAGTGCAGCACACCCTCGGTATCGAGCAGTTCGAACTTCAGCTTGTTGATCTCGGGAATGTCCGAATCGCTGATCACCCCGTCGCCGAAGACCGCGCGGCGGATCAGTATCTGCGCGTCGGAGTGCGTCACGCCGCGCAGGTTCGCGATGAGCTTGTCGAGCGTCTTGCTGTCCGTGGTGACTTTGCGACCCTTGTGCAAACGCGCCCACTCCTGTGCCTGTTTGCGCAGCATCGCCAGCAGTTCGTCGTCGCTCGGCAAGCGCAGATTGAACGTTGCAGTGAGCCGGCCGAGTTCCTGCGGAATCGTCAGCGCATGGCTGACCAGCACGAGCGTATTGCCGAGACGCTCGTAGTCGAGCGCGATGTCCTTGATGTAGCGGATCGTCTTTGGTTCGTTCGTCAGGTACGGATGAATGTCGCACAGCGCATAGAGCGCCGGTCCGGGCGTTGAGCCGATGTGAATCAGCGCCTTGTTGGGATCGCTGAGCGCGATGTCGTTGCCGCCATCGCCAACCAGTTCACCCCGCCGCAAGCCGCGCGTTGCGGACCACTCGCTGAACGGCAGTCCGCGTTGCATTGCGAACTGCAATAGCAGCGCCAACACGCGACGCTCGTCGGGCGACTCGATGACGACGATGGGAATTCTCGCCTCGAGAATGAGGCCCAGGTCTCTTGTGTCGCTCACGCGCGCCTCCTTGCTTTCATGAGCTTTTCCGATCCGCTAGAGTGCCTGAAGTCCCGCTCAAGGATAGCCAGTGAAGCCAGACTGTCTCTTCTGCAAACTCGTCGCGCGGCAGCTGCCGAGCGAGATCGTCTATGAAGACGACGACGTCCTTGCATTCAACGACATCAATCCGCAGGCGCCGACGCACGTGCTCATTATTCCAAAAGCGCACGTGGCCACCGTGAACGACGTAGCAGATGCCGATGCAGCGGTGTTTTCGACGCTGGTGGTCCGCGCGCGTGTCATAGCGGTTCAGCTGGGAATCGCGACGCCGGGATACCGGCTGCTCTTCAACTGCAACGCCGCCGGCGGCCAGACCGTTTATCACCTGCACCTGCATCTGCTCGGTGGTCGCCAACTGAAGGGACTTGGTTGATGGCTGCGCCGTCGTTGCTCGATTTTGCGGTCATCGCCGCGGATCGCGTGTTGAAGACGCTCGCGGGACGTCATGTGCCCGAACGCGACTCGCCCGCAGAATCTGTTCCCGGTGTGCCGCTCGAGGAATCGCAGCGCGCACACGCGGCAGGACTGATGCGCGTGAACCACGCGGGCGAAGTGTGTGCACAGGCGCTGTACGAAGGGCAGGCATTGGTGGCGCGTGATGCAGGTGTTCGCGACGCGTTGTTGGCGGCCGCCCGTGAAGAAGAAGATCACCTTGCCTGGTGCGGCGATCGCCTTCGGGAACTCGACAGCCGACCTAGCCTGCTGAATCCTCTGTGGTACGCCGTGTCGTTTGCGTTGGGCGCTGCAACGGGATTGATGGGCGATCGGATCAGCCTCGGTTTCGTTGCGGCAACGGAGGATCAGGTGTGCCGACATCTCGATCGACACATGAAAGAGTTGCCGTCCGAGGATGTGCGCAGCCGCGCGATCGTGTCGCAGATGCGCGACGACGAAGCACGTCACGGCACTGCTGCGCTCGAAGCCGGCGGCACCGCATTCCCGCAACCCGTGAAGGACGCGATGACACTCGTCTCGGGCGTCATGACCGCCACGGCCTATCGCGTTTAGGTATCGCGCTCAGTAAGAGCTACTGCGCGGCTTCGACGATCTCGAAATCGTGAGTGATCTCGACTCCACCCCGCTGCAGCATCAGCGTGGCAGAGCAGTACTTCGTCGCGGAAAGTTCGATCGCGCGCTCCACCTGCTTTGGTTTCAGGTTGCGGCCCGTCACGACGAAGTGAATATGAATCGACGTGAACACGGCGGGGATCGTGGTGGCACGTTCGGCAGTTAACTGCGTCACACAATCGGTCACGTCTTGGCGAGATTTCTTCAGGATGTCGAGCACGTCAATCGATGTACATCCACCCAATCCCATCAGTACCATCTCCATTGGCCGCGCACCGAGGTTTTTCCCGCCGTGATCGGGTGGTCCGTCGATGATCAGTGTGTGGCCGCTGTCCGATTTCGCAATGAACTGTCCGTCTTTCATCCATAAAACGCTGGCTTTCATTGCGGTCTCATTTCTTGAAAGGCGAAGAAGGGAGCGATTCGTGACGGTCTAAGAGGAATCGATGTTAACTCTGACCGTTCGGTCCCCGAAACTGTGCCACTCGTCGTGCGAAGCTCGTCTACCTGTTCACGCCTGTGCCAGAGTTCAATTCGACAGGCACGTCACCAAGGAGCGATGGAAATGCTTGCAGTGAAAAGTACTCAGCCAATGAACGCGATGCCAAAGCGTCCCGTGGCGAAAGGCTATCAAACGACGATGATGAACACGGACGGTTCTGAGAATACTCACCTCGAAGCGTTTCTCGCCGCCGCGCACCGCCGCAAGTATCCGGCGAAGAGCACGCTGATTTACGCGGGCGACAAGTCCGACTCGATCTACTACATCATGAAGGGCTCGGTGACGGTTCTCGTCGAAGACGAGTCCGGTCGCGAGATCATCGTGGCGTATCTCAATAAGGGCGACTTCTTCGGCGAAATGCCGCTCTTCTTCGACGACAGCAGCTCGCGCTCTGCGTGGGTGAAGGCGAAGACCGAATGTGAAGTAGCTGAGCTCTCGTATGCGAAGTTCAAGGAACTCGCCGAGAAGCACACGGAACTGCTGTACGGCGTCGGTCGTCAGATGGCAGAGCGGCTTCGCAAGACGACGCAGAAAGTCAGCGACCTTGCGTTCCTCGACGTCACCGGTCGTGTTGCACGCACGCTGCTCGATCTGACCCGTCAGCCCGATGCGATGACGCATCCCGACGGCATGCAGATCAAGATCACGCGTCAGGAGATCGGTCGTATTGTCGGCTGCTCGCGCGAGATGGTCGGCCGTGTTTTGAAAACGCTGGTCGATCAGGGTCTCGTGTCGGTTAAAGGCAAGACGATGGTCGTGTACGGCACGCGCTGA